>NZ_SOGI01000064.1:0-125837 GCF_004403385.1 Cryobacterium sp. TMT4-31 | reverse complement strand
AGCACCCCCAAAACTGGGCTCACCCCGACAAGTCACCCGCGCACGGCCGTCTGGACCACCAGGCTGCCTCGCAACTCGGGCGTGCCCAGCCGTGCTCAATGCCACATACTTGAGCCATGAAACGCCCAGTCATGCTGCCAATGCTTGCCGTCCTCACGTCACTGGCCTTGATGGGTTGCACCCCCTCTGCCCCGGCAGCTCAGCAGTCAGAGGGCACCGAGGCCCCCAAAGCTACGGCCTCACCCGGGCCCACCTCGGCCCCATCGGCGGCAGCGCGCAGCGCAGATACCGGCCTTGAAGCGATCGACACGTACGCTCTGTGCAAGGCCCAGACCCTGGCCATAATTGCCCCGGACGAGCTTTCCGGGATCTCGTGGGCTCCGTATGAAAGCACAACCTGGTTGCTCCGCGAAGACGGTGCAATTGGTATCTACATCGAGGCGATCAACGAGAACAAGGCCGAAGGAGACGACGGTCGAGACGTCGCCCTCTTCTGCAAAGTCGGAGGAACCATTGGTGAGCCCGACTGGCTCGACTTCGGCGTCGGCTCGAGAGAGACAGACCGCGACAATATCCTTCACGTACTGTCGACGACGGACCAAGCCTGATTGCAGCCCGCGAGTTCAGCTGCGCTTGCTTGCAAGCTGAATTCTGTGACTACTCCGGCACAGACGGCGAGAGCGCAGCAGCGATCAGGCCACGAATGTAGTCGTAGTCCGGATCTGTCGGGTCGACGCCGTTGTCCGGGACGAGCTCAACGGTGCTCATCGGGAGAGCCTTCGTCTTTCCCGCCAGGTTGGTGAAGTAGCCCAGCGCGCCTTGCGGCAGGTCAGTCTTGACGACTTGCTGGCCGGCCTGCGCGATGCCCTGGAATTTGGTGAGCACGTTCGCCGGGGTGACCTGCGTGAGGATCGCCTGCTGAAGGATGCGCTGGCGGGCCATGCGGTCATAGTCGCTGGAGCCGTGGCGTGCGCGGCCGTACCAGAGGGCGGTGAAGCCATCCATGTGCTGCTGCCCTGGCTCGACCCAGCCTTCGACGTCGCTGAGGTCTTCTTTACCGCCGATGGGGAGCCGTTCGGCCACGTTGATGTCGACACCGCCGAGCGCGTCGATCAGGTCGGAGAATCCTTGCATGTCGATGAGCGCGTAGTACTGAATCGTGAGACCGGTGATACCGCGTGCGGCGTCGCGCATCCCCTCGATACCGGGTTCGCTTCCCGCGGCCCCGGCGTTGGGGTACATCTCCGGACTCTTCTGATCCACCTCGGTATAGATCGCGTTGAGCATGCACGCCGTCACGTCGCAGTAGTCTTCGTAGCCATAGCCGTTCGGGTACGCGGCGTTCAGCGGCGAGTCCTCCGGGAAGGGGACCAGGGTGAGATCGCGGGGCAGGCCGATGATGACGGCTTGTCCGGTCTCGGCGTCGATGCTGACCACCGACATGCTGTCCGGGCGCATACCGTCTCGGTCGGGCCCAGAGTCCCCGCCCAGGAGCAAAATGTTGTATCGCCCGTCCACCGGAGGCTCCGACGGTGCCGTGATGAACATCGTTGAGAGGACCCCGCTGGCCGTTGTGGCCACGTAGGCGCCGTACCCGGACGAGCCGGCCACGACGATCATGACCAGTGTCGCTAGCCCCGCAATGTAGGGACGAGCCTTGGGCCTGGCTTTCACCAAGCGCGACAGGCGGAGGGTGTCGAAGGTCAGGATTACCCAGAGCGCACTGTAGAACACCATCACTGCGGCGATGACCCACAGGCCGATCGAATTGGTAGCTACCGTGAGCACGAGCGCGGGGTTGACCTTGTAGAGCGCTCCGGTCAGCACCAGCAGCAAAACGAAGGTCAGAGATGCTCGCAGGCCGAATCGGCCTGGACCTCGGCTGCCGGCGAGCACCTGCGCAGAGCCGGGCAGAAGAATGTTGAGCACCACTAGCCACCACGCTCGCCGCGTCATGACTGGACGAGAGCCCGAGTCCGGATAGCGGATCGGACTTGAAGCCCCCATTGAGAACACGTGTCTCCCTCTCACTTGCACCTCAGAAGCCAAATGAGTGCCCACGAGTCCCCGGCTGTGGCAGACACAGCCAGTCAGCAACCGCCCCAAGGGCCCCACCCCGCGAGCACCGAGCACACACGTTACGCCCTACGAATCGAACGAATGCCGCGACCGACCGGTGACAGGCCGCTTCCGTCCAAGATCACTCCCCTATTGGGGGCATACCGACCAGGGCCCGGCCTCTGCGGTCGCTCGACACAGCGGCCGACACTATTGCAATCGGAGTGCCTCAGGCTCGGGCCCACGATCCCGGAAGTGTCTCGAAACCTATTTGCCTCGTATCCCATCGGATACGAGACGGATTAGTCGTAGTCCAATCCCAGCAGGGAACCGCCGTTTAGTACGCGTTTGACGACTTCCATCGATAAGGAGATCTGGTCCGCGATTTCATCGCTAGTCATTCCGATCTCTGCGCAGTCTCGGAGCACGGCCTCCACTCGCTTTGCTGCCGTGTCCAGCGGACTCAATTGGTCCTGTAATTGGGTGAGCGCCGCTCGAGCGTCGTCCAGTCGTGAATCTCTCATGGGCTGACGAACGGGACGACTCAGGTCAATGATCCAGTCCGGGGCATTGGAGGCTTCGTTGATTCCGCTCATGGCGTCGATCGTACTCAGGCTGTGGGCTTGAGTTGGGCGCTCCTCGGGGCCGCTGCAACTGGCGACCGCAGACTGTCTATTAACCCAACGGCCTCATAACCCATGGGATACAAGACACGGAACCCGCCGTGGAGTGGCCCAGGAAGTCAGCTCGATGCGCCCGATCACAGAATGCCGCTACTGAGCGCGAAGGTCACATCGGCACCTCAAAGGCCGTCGGCCTGGGCCGGGCTCAAAAATGGGTAAGATTCGGCGGCGAAGGTCCAGGGTGCTAGATGCTCCCTAGTGGGTAAGTTATTTCTATGCCCGAATTACCGCAGGATCGCCGCGCCATCCGGGACCTGTTGGAATTTGGTGAGCCTGAACAGTACCGACCGTTGTCAGTCCAACGGCGGCCAATTGCTAGCCCCGCCGGCATGCATTGGGAACGCGTCGAGATTGTCAGCGCCGACGGTGACGTGATCCCGTGTTTTTTGCTCATACCGGAGGAGCCGACAGGCTCGAACGTGATCGCGCTGCACCAGCACGCCGGGTCCTTCGCGCTCGGTAAGAGCGAGGCCGCGGGACTAAGCGGTGACCGGATGCTTGCCTACGGACCTCGACTTTGCGAGCAAGGAGCGCGGGTTCTGGTCCCTGATCTTCTCGGATTTGAGGAACGACAGCGGGCGTGGTCATCGGATCCTGCCGCAGACGAGAGTCTCGACGCTCTTCTGCGGATCTCGAACGGAGGCAGCCTCCAGGCGAAACACACCCGCGACATCGCCACCATCACAACGTGGATGATCGAGTCTTTCGGTGACGATCAAGGAATTGGCGTTATGGGGCACTCTCTGGGTGGCCAGGTCGCACTTTTCAACCTCGCCGTGGACCCGCGTCTCACCGTTGGCGTAGTGAGTTGCGGTCTCGGCACTCTCGCGTCGTTCGAAGCCCACCACATCAAGCACAATCCAGCGTGGTTCGTCCCTGGAGTCGCTACCGCCGGCGACGTGCAGCTCGTTGCCGCGGCCCTCCACCAGCAGCAGGTGTTGGTCACCGCAGGAATCGACGATCCGTTGTTCCCGCTCGAGGGGGTGCATGCTGTTCTCGCAGCTTTCGAAGCAGGAGTCTGCACCGCTGAATTGTTCGTTGGTGGGCATGAACTACCGTGCCGTGTACAGGCTCTCGCGATCAGACATCTGACTGCTGAACGCTGATTGCTACAGACGTCGCAAGCCCATGGAGGCCGGAGTGATGTCCGCACAGCAGAGACACTCGCTCGACGGCGTACCGCACAGCACGCTTGCAGGTTGTCTCATAACCGATTTGTATCAAAAGCCATGGGATGCAAGACACGGGCACCTGCTCCGGAGTGTGCGCGAGCAATCAGGTCGAGGTGCCGGCTAGCTGTAGGGGGTCATGAGGTTGGTGACACTCGGCTGATGGGTGTTGCCCCGATGCCGGCGTGGATGAGCCGGTGGCTACTTCGGTGGTGTCTCATCCGGTGGGCGCGGTGCGGTGTTTTTGGCGGCCGCTGCGCGAAGTGAGCTCTCTGCGCGGCTTCGTTGTTCGCGAGCGGCCTGACCAGCTTCGGCCGGCCCTCCGGTTTCTACCTTCCAGGTGGTGCCGCGTTCCAGATGGTGGCGCGTCGACTCGATCCAGCCGGCGCTCATCGTCGAGCCGGCCGCGATCGTCTGAGGGGCGGCGGCCAGCGCGAGCCAGCTGATGATGATGTACTCCTCGGTCGGTTCCGACACCGTCGCGTCGTAGGCGGTGTCGCGGCCGCGCCCGTAGACGCGAATCCGGTACGTACCGGCGCCCTGCTCGTCCAGGCGCGGGGCGGAGGCCTCCGGGGCGTCGAAGTGCCCGAGCAGCTGGAGGGGCCCATCCCGCACCTCCACCGAGAACTCGGCGATGTCCTCCCACCCCGTCTCCAGGCGTGCCGGGGCGGCAGGGAGCGAGTTGAGCGTGATCGTCACCGGGCCTGCGGCAACCCCCGTCACCAATTGGACGCCCGGACCCAGCGGTTCCTCCGCTACGAGGCCGGTGAGACCGAGGCTCGCCTTGAGCTGGGATGGCGACACCGCACAATTGAGGAACCTCACCACGTGCCATTCGGCGTGAGGCTCGACAACGTGAGCCGCCATCCCCGCCCTCCTTCTCAGACGATATCCACGTAGAACGGGTCGGCGTCAATGATGCGATACGGCACGTAGAGAACACTGTTCAAGAGAGACCCTGCTGAACTGTTTTCCGCTGAGTCGATCATGCAAATGCTATAACCGGTCGCCCCGGTGGGCGGCGGCCCGCTCAGGGTAGGAGGAAGCTGCCTATCCGACGCTTCCCCCAATTAGTCAGGCCTCAGATCCTAGGCGAAAGCGCTCGCGGGCCTTGGCGCACTCATGGGCAAGGCGACAACCGCCCACCTGCGGCAGCGCCGAGACCTAGGCACCGCGTAGATCGCCTGTTGCAATCCAGCTCATACGCGGGTGTCTCATAACCTCAGTGAGTCGAAACCCATGGGATACGAGACGTAGGAGATCGCCTGTTCACGCCACGAGCAGCAGGTGACTTGTCTCGCATCTGAAGATGTCTCGCATCTGTAGGGCGGCTTCAACGGGTCGTAACAACACCGTATGAGTGAGGTGTTGTCAATGGCGAAGAGCTGCAAGCAGACCTCCAACAAAGCCGCGACCGCCGCCAGCAACGTGTTGCGTGACGGCCACACCTCTGCGGCCTCCAAGGCCGCGGCGGCCAGCGCTCTCTCCCAGAAGGGCACGGGCAAGAAGTAGGTCTACAGAAGGCTCGACGTCTCACAGATTCGGCGAGCACGACCTCTTGCCGCAAGGCCACCCCGCAGCGGAAGCGGCGTGGGTTCAAGCCATTCAAATGCCGGTGCGCCCGCGACGGTCAACGCCGCAGGGCCGTTGTCGTCACCTTGTCGGTGTCGGTACCGGCGGAAGAGGGACCTGGACAGAGAGCGTCGGCGGAAGAGCGATTGCGGCGGGGTTCACCTCGTGGCTAGGAGTGTTCACGGTGCGGTGTCCACAACGGTCGTCTCGATCGCGGTCAGCGATATCTCTTCGTTGGGCCCCCACCCGAAGAGGGTTGCGCCGCTCATGGCCCGTTCACCGATGACGAGTCCGGTGTTCGGATCGATGATGATTTCCTGGCGCTCTCCTGCTCGTAGCGGTTCGTTGCGCCCGATTGCGACCCCTGTCACGCCGTCGAGGTTCGCGACGTTGTCGGTGGCCGCTACTCCCGGGATGCGGGACAGCGCATCGAGCAGGGCGGCGCGCTGTGGTGCCGGAACTAAACCGGAGCGAAGGATGTCCGCCATCCGCACGAAGTTGTCCTCGTCGCGGGATGCCGATCCGCCGTTGTACTGGGCGTCGAGCCACTCGTAGGCTGCGGCGCCGTCGAGGGGGATGTCTGCGTAGTCGACATTCACCCATGACGATTCCGGACCGTAGAATCGCCCGTCGACCGCTCGGGTTGTCTCGATCGACTCGCCGGTGAGCACGCCGGGCATGTCGCCCCAATCGCGGTAGAGCGTCCATTCCGCCTCGGGATCGGCGGGCATATAGACGTCCAGGATCTGGTCGTTCGGCTTGCAGCCCGTCGAATCGCAGATCCCCCAGCGAGCGTGTGTGTGCGACAGAAGGTACTGCTCGGAGCCAGCCACAAGATCTGCGTAGTGGATGGTCCGGGTGGCCGCAGTTCGCAACATGTCACTCGCGTAGGCCGACTGCGCACTCAGGGTGACGTTGCCTGCTATGAGAACACCCATAATCGCAGCGGCCGCTACGCCAGCAGCCCACGTCAGCCGCGGCATCCAGCGCTGGTGCTTTCGATGGGGCGCTGGCGCGGTCGTCGCGCCGTCGGCCGCGATGCTGCCTAGAAGCGCTGCCCGCCCCGCAGTCAGGGCTTTCGGGCTCGGTTCGCGCGAGTCGTCACGCGTGTTGCGGAGCAGTGTCAGTTCGTCCATGGTCCGTCTCCTGTTCGATTGTGTCGATGCCTGCGGCGCGGCGCAATTGGCGCCGTGCCCGGTTCAGCCGCGAGCGCACTGTTCCAACCGGTACTTCCATTGCTGCGGCGATCGAGGCGTAGTCGAGGTCGCCCCACGCGTATAGCAGCAGCGTGTCGCGATCAATCTCCGGCAGCCGCCGCAGCGCCTTTGCCAACCGCCGTGTGAGGCTTTGAGCGTCAATCCGGGCGCCGGCCAGCTCGATAAGGTCCGGCACGATCTGCGCCGCGAGGTCCGCTGTCATCCCCTTCCACGCGATCGCCTCCACACGGGCATGCTTGCGCATCAGTCGAGTGGCAATGCCCAGCAGCCAAGGGCGCGCGTCGACCACCGACAAGTCGTAGCTTGCCCGCCGCTCGAACGCCACCAGGAATGTCTCTGACATGACGTCGTCCGCGGCGTGGTCGCCCAGCCGCTGTGCGGCGTACCGGAAGACTTTCGTCGCGTGACGGTCGTACAACGTCGCAAACACGGCTGGCTCACGCGCCGACCGCTCTATTACCTCGTTATCGGGGCTCATATACGTATTGCTCGATTCCATCGATTAAGTTCACGCCAATCTTGCTGCGCGCGAGACCCACAGCCGGGTTGGTCGCTGGCGTTTTGCGGCGGGTTTGTCCGCGCAACGTGTACTCGATGCTGTCCGCTGGGAGAACTGTGCCCTGCCGGATGACGAAGGATCTTGCGGGTGGGTGCGCCTGGGCTTTAGCTACAAAATGGGTCGAGTGTCTCGCAACCTCTGCGTCTCGTATCCCATGGGATACGAGACCAAGCTGCCATTCGTCGATGCGCGACGAATGGCTGTAGAGACGACTCAAATCAGCCGGCGTTCGATCCGGGCGCGATGACGAGCTGCGGGGCAATTAGCCCTTGGCATCCGGGTTAACAATGAGGAAGTCACTGAGCCGGACCCACCCCTCCGGTGTCGGATCGTCTTCTGGCACGATCTCCGCGCCCCCAGTCTCGCTGCCGATGGTTCGCATACCAGTGGCCGAACCACGCGCTGAATTGGAGAACTGAGCGCTTTGATTGACGAGGACTATACAGACGCCCTCATCACCGTTCCGTGGGTCCTCGAAACTGGCGACGTAGTATGTCACGTCTCCGTTTGTTCCAACCTGCCGACTGGATTCAGCGTCTAAGCCTTCTGCTATGGGGCCTTGGATATTTCGTTGATTCTGCTCACGGCGTCGATCGTACTCAAGCTGTGGCCTTGAGGTAGACGCGGTCCTAGGGGACCGCTGCAACTGGCGACCGCAGGCTGTCTCGTAACCCAACAGCCTCATATCCCATGGGTTACGAGACGGGAACACCAATTGTCATCGGTCCCGGCACCACGCTAGCGCGCTCTCTTTGCCGATTTTTCGATGGCCAAGCCACAGATGCGTTCAACGAGTGTCGCGTAATCAATCCCGACCGCGGCGGCTGACTGTGGCAAGAGACTCGTTGCTGTGAGCCCTGGCAGCGTGTTGACCTCGATCAGCCATAGAACACCTTGCGCGTCCAGACGGAAATCCGCGCGGCTGTACCCGTCGAGTTTGAGACATGCATGGGCAACAAGTGCCAATCGTTGGGCTTCGGCGGCGATCTCCTCAGAGACGTGAGCCGGGAAAACTTCTCGAACGGCGCCGGCCTGGTATTTCTGTTGGTAGGAGAATGCGCTGTCGGGATCGAGCATCACTTCTCCAACTGCCAGGGCGATTCCATCGAGAACCCCGACCGTCAGCTCACGCCCGGCGATGAACTGCTCCAGTAGCACTTCGCCGTATCGCGATGCCGTCTCGAGCGCTGCGTCCAATTCAACCGACGACCGGACGAGCGAGAGGCCGACCGTGGACCCTTGGGAATTCGGCTTGACGATGAGTGGGTAACCTATCGGCTCGGCCTGACCGGGCCGTTTGCTATCCCAGATCGCCCAGCCGGGCGTTTCGATGCCCGCAGACGCGAAAAGCCGCTTCGAAATGTCTTTATCCATGGCAAGACCGCTACCGAGGGATCCACTGCCAGTGAAAGTGACACCGGCCAGCTCCAGCAAGGCCTGGAACTGGCCATTTTCACCAGAGCCTCCGTGTAACGCCAGGAACACCACGTCAGTTCCCGCGACGGCGGAGGCGACGGTCAATTCTGACCTACGAGTTTGGAGCCGGTCTAGGCTGTCGCGGCTTGGAGGCGTGTCGGGGACCGACGCAGTGAGCGCGGCCGGTTCCGATGCGGCGCTAACGGCCCCTAGAGCGGTGTCCACAAGGACGACGTCATGCCCGCGAGACCTCAACGCCTGCACCACTTGCGTGGCACTAGCGATCGACACGTCTCGTTCTTCACTATCCCCGCCGAACAACACCCCTACGCGCATTGCCTAAGGCTACCGGCTCGACGTGCAGCGATTGCGACACGGTGCTGGACCCCTCAAATCGCTCGGGCAGCCAGCGTGAATGAAGAGGTGCCTCGTAACCTGCGTGTCTTGTATCCCATGGGATACAAGACGCTGACTCCCCGTCGGCAACCAGGTCTATGCGCCAAATTGCGATCACAGAACGCCTCTACATAGCGGCGAAAGTCACAGCCCTATGGCGCAACCCTCCACGTGCCCACAAACGATCGTCTGCGGTAGGGCTCGATCACGTGGTGAACCGGCGGGATGTATGAACGGCGAGGTCATGCCAACGGCCGCACTGCGGTGTCGGTGAGGATCCCTATCATTCACGTATGTCAGAGATTTCAGATGAGCCTCCAGAACGTCGGTCTTCTCGACTGCAGGTCGCATGGGACTGGTATCTCGATCACCGTTTCAAGGATCCGGCGCAGCGTGCATCGCAGCGTCATATTCACGACGACCTGACTCAAACGGCAGCAAGAGTGCGCTCTTTCCTTGCCGAGGATGAGGCGGTGAAAGTCCAAGTGATGATGGAACTTCGCTATCGGATTGAACGGAACTCAGCCGGGAATGCTGCGCCAGCACTGTCGGGGATTCTCGGTGCGGTCACTGTGGCGGCGACGCTGTTAGGGACTCTTGTCCTCGCCGTAGCCAACGGCTGGTTCGGCATGATGATCAAGATGACGGATTCAGAGACCGGAATTGTGAGAGGAATCACGCAGCAGCAACTCGGATCGACTCTGGGCTCGGTCGCGATACCGCTCGTGGTCATTGCAGCGGTAGCGCTGATGGTGGCCCTGTGGGCCGCCTGGCATGCCTCTGGCAAAGATGACATTCGGGCAGTGACCCTGAGCTGGATGGAGGAATACTCAAGAGCCCGCGTGCAGAATGCCGCGGTTGACATCCACATTCCGGAGAGCGGGAGCGGGTCGTCTAGGTTGTCGGCCGGGGCACCGGACGCCTCCGGTCAATGCTCAGTTTTGGGGATACCCTTTCAAGAAGCAACGCCCAATAACGATCGGTTAGGGATGCATGTCGCGCCATTCGTGGTCCAGGAGCGCGTACTGGTAGCCGTCGACCCAGCCCAGTTCGGCATGCCAGGAGTCCTGGATCCCGTGCTGCTCCCGTCGCATGCCGACCTTTTCGAGCACGCGGGCTGACGCCACGTTGTCGGCATTGCAGCTCGCGATGACGCGGCGTAGTTCGAGCGAGTCGAATGCTGCGGACAGAAGACCACGGGCCAGGTCGGTCCCGAGCCCCCTCCCTACGAGGTCGGGTTCGAGCATGTAACCCATGACGCCCTGCGTGCGTCCAGGCATTCCGGGCTGGCCCATGCCGTCGATGACGTCGAGGAAGCCCAGACCGGCGATCTCGCCATCGAGCTCGGCAACGCAGGAAAAGTCGGTTTCACTGTCCGGGACCGCCATCCACTCGCGACCCCACTCCTCGGGGTCAACGTGGGTGCGCAGCATGAAGTGGTTCACGCCAGGGTTGTTACGCAAAGCGATCAGGTGTCTCAGGTCGTCGGGTCGCATGTCTCGCAGGCGTAGGGCCCGGCTGCGCGCAGGCCATGGAGAGGTGGGCACCCTTTCATCCTGTCAGGGGAGTCCGGCCAAAGCGACCGGAAACGATCGTTACTGAGCGCGTCGCTGCAAAAGACAAATCGTTGCATCGAACTACGTGATCGTCGATGGAGCAACGACTGTCTCTTCCGCGGTTTCCTTCCGTGATGCGCGTGCTCGTAGTGCTCGCAGAATCTCGGGCATTGATGGTGCGTCGGCGAAATACCAAAGTGCGATCACGGGGTCACATATTGCGCATCCGAGCGAGGAGTGCGGCGCGAATGGGAGGATGGGCGAATTGTTCATGGCGTGGATGGTGTCCCATGCGGTGTGCATTAGCCAGGCGACACCGATCCACCGGTTCGAGCGGAGACCCATGAACGCGACGATTGTCATGGCCGAGGTGAACACGAGTTCCCAAGGGCCGAAAGTCCCGGAGCTGAGGTATGCGGCTCCTGCTCCTGCAACAAGGATGGCGCCGAAATTTCGTCGGTGGTTGTAAGGGATGAGTGACAGCGCGAGGACGATACCTATCCCAATGAGGATGGGGGCGAAGGCGGTCATGTAAATCAACTTTCAGATGGGTTGGAAGTGCAAAGCTCTCCGGCGGGAGCATGGGGCATGCCACCACTGCGGAATCGAGCGAGCGGTGGACCGACATGGTCAGGGATTCGATGTAGGTGCGTTGCATTCATCGGCTCTCATTTGCCGCCGTCGGCTCTGGCGTAGGCGGAGGAGCGCCAAAGCACCTCCGACGACGGGGACGCATCCGGAGATACGATCTGCGGGGCGAAGCCCCGGTGCGAGTAAAACGATGATGATGACTGCGAGATAAATCGCGCCGTGTATCGGGCCCATGACCTGAGTAATGAATCGGACATGTTCGGTAAAACGATTGACGAGCAGCACCGTCAAGGTGGCGAGCTCGAACACGGCGAGAATGGCGAGCGTTCGAGCGAGCGGCGGTGAGAGTGTCATGAGACGTAGTCCGAGCCGGGTCGCACAACCATCAAGATGAGGACGGCGACCCATAGTACGTTGAATATTCCGGCCAAGGCTCCTAGCCGCGAAGCCGCCCTCTTGTCTGGGGGGATGGCAAGGGCTGCCGACTGGGCGGGTACGATTCTGAACGCCATTAATCCTCCTGCGACGGCGGTGATGACCATCGCGATGGTGATCCAGATTTCGCCGAAGCGTTGCTGCGTCAGCGCTAGGGCTATTCCGGCGACCGGGACGAGGAGACCAAGTAGGCCGTATACGCGACTTATCCGGTGAAGGGCATGCGCCACGGGGAGGGTGCGGGCCGAATAGTCCGGCTTCCCATACTCGGCGGCGAGGGGGACGTAGCGTGGGAAGAGCGAGTTGGCGATGGTGACGGGTCCGACGAAGAGAATCCCGCCGAGCACGTGGACGATCAGAAGGAATGCTTCCACCCGCCTAGACCTGTACCGCTTTTTTGCCGGTGACTTTCGACTTCGGCAGACGGCCGGCGCGTGATGAGCCGGCCAGGCTCTCGCCCGAGATCACGACGTCGAATTCCAGGTTCAGGCTCATTGGGCGGGTGATCTTTTGCGACCAGGTCAGGTGATCCCCGTCCGGGCGGACCTCGAGTTGAATTGAGCGTAGAGGCACTTCTTCGTCTTTGCTGCGAGCAGTGCCGGTGATTGACATTCCGTCCTCTGCGAATGTCAGGAGGGCGTGCATTTTGCCAAGGGGCGTGGACATGGTGATATTCCAGGTGCCGAAGATGGTACTCATCACTTACTTCCTGCCAGGATTCGAAGAGGCCTAAGCGATTCTGGGTCACGCCAGACCACGCCACGGCGCTCGTACTCGAAGAGACGTTCGACCTCGATAGCGATCGCCGGCCCGAACTGGCGCTCGAGCAAATACAGGCCCAGATCGAGCCCGGAAGTCACCCCGCCAGCGCTGACGAAGTCACCGTCATCTACTACGCGGGCATTGATCGTCGACACGCCAGTGGCATCGAGAACGTCCATTCCCTGCACGTGGGTGACCGCATGACGTCCGTCGAGGAGGCCGGCCATTGCCAGAGCCAATGATCCGCCGCAAACGGTCGCTACAAGGACGTCGGGATTCGCGAATGCTTGAGTGATGAGTTCAGGCAGCTTCGTCTCACCAACACGTGCCAGAAGTATCGGGATGGTGTCTACTTCGCCGGGGTCGGCATCGATCGGTCCGGAAGCGCCTGGGACAATGATGAAACCTTCGAGCGACGGATCCAGAACTGCGGTTGCTTCGAGCGTCAAGCCGCGAGTCCCACTGACCACTGTCCGTGGACCCTCCGCTGAAACCAGACGCACATCCATCCCCCCGCCAAGCGCATCGCTGCCTGCGGCAAGGACCTCGAAGGGTGCCACCACGTCCAGCGGATCGAAACCGTCAATCAGCACAATCTGAGCATGCACAGCATGGCCCCTTTTCCTCGTCAGCACGTTCGGCTATGTAGACGGTACGAGATGCCCGACCAAACGCGTGAGGGGCAATTTAGTCACAAAGCAACGGAATTTTGCCACGAGCTATATCGACCCACTGTTGAGATGATTACAGGGCATCCAGCTCGTGCATGCGTGTAGTCAAGTTTTTCCGGAAAGTAGGCTATTTGCCATGCACACAATCGCGGTACTCGCGTTAGATGACCTCATCGTTTTCGATCTGGCAACCCCCATCGAGATTTTCGGCCGTGCACGTTTGCCGGGCGGCGGACCGGCGTATCGGGTAAAAGTGTGCGCCGCCCAACCAACGGTTCGGGCCGGCAGCGTCACGCTCAGTGCGCAGTGGGGGCTCGAGGAGCTCCTCGCGGCAGACACCATCATCATCCCTGGCCTGACCGATCCCAGTGCGGTGTTGTCAGGTGAGGTGCGTGACACACTGCGAGAGGCGGCCGGACGCGGGACTCGAATCGCATCCATCTGTGTCGGCGCCTTCACGCTTGCCGCTACTGGGCTGCTGGACGGTTTGTCCGCCACCACGCACTGGATGGCTGCGGAGAAGTTCGCCGCCGAGTTCCCGCAGGTGAAAACGGACGCCAGCGTCCTCTATATCGACAACGGCCAAATCCTCACCTCGGCCGGCGCCGCAGCAGGTATGGACCTGTGCCTCCACATGATCTATCGGGACTACGGAGCGGCGGTAGCAGCAGACACCGCGCGACTGGCTGTCGTGCCATTGGAAAGGCAAGGGGGGCAGTCCCAGTTCATCACGCAGAACCCACGAACCAGCGAGGGTACAGGTCTGGCTCAGGTCCTGGTTTGGCTCGAGGCAAATGCACACAAACCCATAACCTTGGGGCAGATCGCAGAAAAAGCGCGTATCAGTACTCGCACTCTCAACAGGCAATTTCAGGATCAAACCGGAATGACACCCGTTCACTGGCTGCGGAAAGCACGCATCAGGCAAGCCCAATCATTGCTAGAGACAACTGATCACAGTATTGAACGAATCGGCCGGCAGGTCGGGTTCGCATCGACAACCAACTTCCGCGACACCTTCAAAAAGACGGTCGGCCCCACCCCCGCAAACTACCGCCGCGCCTTCCGTCCTTCGTCCCAGTCGCAACCATGACGTTGGAGCTTGAACACGAGGCTCGGGGTCGTGCTTTTGAGTGGGCCGAGAACAGGCACGGGTGCGTTTCTACTACCCCGGCAAGAACCACGCTCATCTGCTCCGTGTCCCACTCGTGGGCGAGTATCACGTCCCGTAGATCGCGGGAGCGCTGCGCGCGTTTCTTTCGCGCAAGACCATTGAACTGCCCCGCTGACCACCGGTTGCATGGCGGTGTCACTGCGCCCGATCGAGCATGTTCGTATATGTGGGTGTCCTCAAACAGGTGCGACTCTGCCGCGTCTATGGAGGCGTGCACACAGATTGGAACGTCGCACGACGTGTAGCAGCACAACCGAAGACGGGAGCGCCGGTCCAGTCGCGAGCTGGTCGGCGAAACGTTGCGGCCGCATGATTTTTGGCCGTCGCCGTCCTTGGTCCAAAAGCGCCCGCAACCGTCATCGGCAATTGCTCCGTCCATATCCAGCATTCATCGGCGGCGGGTCCTTGTGCCGACGCGGGACCAGAACTGTTCCGGCCCAGCGGCTTTCACTTCTCCCCCTTCCCGACCTGGACCTAAACCGTCTCTTCCACTTCAACGAACCAGCCCACAACGGCGTTTTCGCTCTGCCCTTTGTTGACCAGCTCGACGGCTTCGGTGGCGGATACCGCCGCCTCGAGAAAACCGGTTGCGTGACCTTGCTCGTCTAACACGGGGACGCGGGGATACCGTGGCCGTCCTCGCCGTTGTAGTGCTTTTGCCTACCGCTCCCCCGTGCCAAGCGACTAACTGCTCATAGACCTCGCCTAGTGACTCTTGGGCCGAGCGGAGCGGAGCCAACAGCTCGGTAGCGTCACCGTCGTCGCCGAAGTGGACGCCTGGCGAGGAGTTCGACAGCAGTGCGGTGCGAATGCCATTGCGGTCCATATCGGCAAGCTGCCGCTCAACGCTCCAGTCCGGCTACGCCGGCACGCCGTCGGGGATCTCGTGCCCGCCGGTACTTGCAGCCGCGACGTAATCGTCGGTTACGAAGTGCGCATGGACGTATATCAGGTCGTGCCTACTTTGTGGGGTGGCAGTCATCGGATTCTTGTCCCGGCGGTCCAGACACCGGAGATTTTTTGGGTGGCGGTGATGTAGATGGTTGGATCGCCGTCGATGAGGAGCAGGTCCGCGCGCAGGCCCGGCGTGACGGCGCCGCGGTCGGTGAGGCCGAAGGCGCGGGCAGGGCCGGTTGTGGCGGCGCGGAGGGCTTCGACGGGGGTGTACCCAGCGTCGACGAGCAGTTCCAGTTCGTGGTGCAGGGCGACACCGAGCGGAATCGTGAATGAGGCGTCTGTTCCGGCGACGGAGTCAGTTCCGGCGAGGACAGTCACGTCAGCCTTCCGCAGCGCGATGACTGAGTCGCGGGCGTTGTCATAGTTCGCTCCTGGTCGTGGCATCGCCGCGGCCAGAATCTTTGAGACAGATAGGGTCGGGATGGCGAGGCGTCCCTGATCGGCCATGCCGACCGCGATGGCAGCCGTGATCGGGTCTTCGGTCGGGACATGCGTGATGATGTCCGCTCCGGCGTTCAGCGACATCGTGAAGGCGTCGATGTGGCTGGCGTGCGCGACGACGATAACGCCCGTGGCATGTGCTTCGGCGACGACGGCCCGAACGATTTTCGGATCCGCGCCGCCTCTCCCCGGAGCATCCGTGACGATTTTGATGAAGTCGGAGCCGTCGGCGATGCGGCGTGCTACGCCCTCGGCCACATCCGCCGGATCGGTGGCGATGGCGTAGCTGGGCATGCCGAAGCGCGAATGCGGACCGGTCGGACCGATGAACGGCACCCCGGCACTGATGAGGCTGGCGGTGCCCGTCTGGCCGCGGAGCGCGGCGGTCGTCGCGGCAGGCCAGGACGCCATGTCCATTCCAGTGGTGACGCCGTTGTGCGCCAGGGCGTCGAGGTCGCGTCGGCTGGAGATGTGGACGTGCGCGTCGATGAGGCCTGGCAGAAGCGTGGCACCGGCGCCGTCCACGATCCGTGCATTCCCGCCGTCCGGAAGCTCGGGGGTGATGCTCGTGATCGTGTCGTCGTCGATGCGGACCGAGACCGGCCCGGTCAGTCCCTCGTCGGCGAGAAGCCGCACGTTCGTGATGATGGTGGTGGTGGTGGTGGTAGTGGTAGTGGTAGTGGTAGTGGTCGTCATGATGATATTCGTTTTTTCGTTCACGGTGTTGGAGGACGCGGGGCTCAGCCGTGTAACCAGGCGAAGGTGTTGGCGTAGTACTCGTCCCGCGGCCCTGGCTGATCGTCGCCGAGCAAGTCGCCGCTGACGTCATACCCTCGCCGGTGCAGATGCCAAGCGAGAACCGCATACGACGAGCGGTATCCGGCGAAGGCGTGATGAGGCAGGTCGATTTGAGTGCCGGGAAGCACCGCAGCGATCGTGTCGCGCTCGTAGACGACGTCAAGAGCCGCGATCCGCCACTCGTCCTCGCGCCGTTCGAGCCGGTAGCCGATCCGCGTGTAGGACACGAGGTCGACAGGGACGTCGTTGACATCGCTACGCACCTCGATTGCCGCCGGCAGCTCCAGCCAGGCACGGTCACCGCCGCGGTGAACGACCGGTGCTGAAAGCCGGTGCACGCTCCTGTCCCCCCGGTGGCTCATCCGTTCCGAAGCCGTGACGAAGCCCGGGCCATCACCGGCGTACCACGTCAGATGAACCCGGGAGTCTGGCCAGTATGTCGCGGCCATTTGCGGCCACCAACTCCGATCACGAGCCTGTCGTTCACGGAGAACCACCTGCTCGAGCAGGCTCGTCTCGGGTAACTTGTCGCACATGACACTCCCTCGCTAGATAGCTATCATGCTAGGTAAATCCCGCGCGATCTGCAAGTATGGACCTATGAATGACTACATCGATGGCTTCGCCCGCGCCTGGGCTCAGGCCAATCCAGCGGCGCTGCAGCGTGTGAACACACAGCGAGGTCCTGGCGCCAGCGATGGACTTGACGAAATCTTGTTTGTCGCGCGCATCATGCGACTGCACCGGTTCCTCGATGAGGCCCTCCGGGCACAGCTGCGCACACACGCCATGTCCCCGGCAGAGTTCGACATCTTGACCATCCTCGACTGCCAAGGCGCGGAGGGCTTTCTCCGCCCGGGCGAAATCACGCGACGCACCCTCGCTACAACTGGCGGCACCGCCACCACGCTCCGGCACCTCGAGGCGCGTGGACTGGTCGCCCGAGAGCGGGCGAGCGACGACGGTCGATCACATCGAGTGCGTCTGACTGCCAGTGGCCGCGAATCCGTGCGCCTGGCCGCGATCGACGCCGTGTCCGCGCAAACTGCGCTCCTGACGCCGCGCGAGGCCCTAACCCCAGCAAACGATGCGCTGCAACAGCTTCTCGAGCACTTGGGAGACGTCAATGGGCCAAGCGAAGGCTGACACTCTCAATGTGGTCATGGTG
This sequence comes from Cryobacterium sp. TMT4-31, assembly GCF_004403385.1. NCBI lineage: Bacteria > Bacillati > Actinomycetota > Actinomycetes > Micrococcales > Microbacteriaceae > Cryobacterium > Cryobacterium sp. TMT4-31. Next base: position 108,214 of record NZ_SOGI01000064.1, on the reverse strand, counting down.
CGCACATTGGCAGCCGTCGCAGATATCCGTTCAGGCAACACACAGAGGGCCGACACTCCGGATCGCCCACACAGCCGCCGTCGGTGTCGCGACCGGCCGCATATTGGTGTGGGAATTGAGATGGCGGACGTAAAATGTACCTCGCGTCACCCGGACAACGTACCGATGACGGACAACCTTGGGGGTAGGTGCATTGATAGAAGCCTTGCAGCGCGGACCGGCACGGAGCGCGTCGACAACCGGTTTTACCCGTACGGCCTACTTGTGACCGACGACCGAAAGCTGCCGGTCATGAAGATCAAAACCATAGCTCTGCAGGATGCAATTTTCAAGAGCGCCTATTTTTCTAGCATCGCGACGGACGAGCGCGGCGTCATTCAGATCTTTAATGTGGGAGCCGAGCGCATGCTCGGGTATACGGCCCAGGACGTCGTGAACCGCATCACCCCTGCGGATATCTCCGACCCTCAAGAGCTGGTGGCGCGAGCCGCATCACTTAGTCTCGAGCTCGACACGCCTATATCGCCAGGATTCGAGGCGCTGGTGTTCAAGGCTTCGCGCGGGATTGAGGACATCTACGAACTCACGTACGTGCGCAAGGACGGAAGCCGGTTCCCTGCGCTGGTCTCCGTCACGGCCCTGCGGGATCCGGACGATGAGATCATCGGCTACCTCTTAATCGGCACCGACAACACCGTCCGTCAGGAGATCGAGGCGACGCAAGCGCTCCTCGACCAGAGGCTGCGCGACCAGCAGTTCTACACGCGCTCTCTCATCGAGTCGAACATCGACGCGCTCATGACGACTGACCCGCACGGGATCGTCTCCGACGTCAATCAGCAGATGATCGCGCTCACCGGCCGGACCCGAGACGAATTGATCGGAGCGCCGTTCCGCAACTTCTTCACTGACCCGATCAGTGCCGACGCGGCGATCACCCGCGTGCTATCGGAGAATAAAGTCTCGGACTACGAGCTAACGGTCCGGTCGCTCGACGGCCATGAAACCGTGGTGTCGTACAACGCCGCGACGTTCCACGACCGCGAACGCACGCTCCAGGGCGTGTTCGCCTCCGCTCGCGACGTCACGGACCGCAAGGAGTCCGAGCGGACGTTGCTGGAGAAGAACCTCGAGCTGGAGCGGGCTAGCCGGCTGAAGTCCGAGTTCCTCGCTACCATGTCGCACGAGCTGCGGACGCCTCTCAATGCGATCATCGGCTTCTCCGAGGCACTGCGTGACGGCCTCATGGGAGAGATGACGGCCAGCCAACATGACTACATCGGGGACATCTTCACCAGTGGGCAACACCTGCTGTCCCTGATCAACGACATCCTCGATCTGTCGAAGGTCGAAGCCGGCATGATGCAGCTCGAGCTGGAGACCGTCGACGTGCAGGCGCTACTGACCAGCAGCCTGTCGATAGTGCGGGAGAAGGCTGCGGCCCAGCGGATCGCGCTGGACCTGGAGGTAAATGACGGCGTCGGCTTTACCGTCCTCGATGTCCGTAAGACGAAGCAGATTGTCTACAACCTGCTCTCCAACGCCGTGAAGTTCAGTCCCGCGGGTGGCCGAGTGGTGATGACCGCGCGAACGGTGCCGGCATCTACGGTTGGACATCTCTCCGCACCATGGCCGGCCCATGGCCTCCCGATGGTCGATGACGGCTTCGCCGAGTTTCTCGAGATCTGCGTCACGGACGGCGGCATCGGAATCTCCGAGCAGGACATGGTGACGCTGTTCAACGCGTTCACCCAGATCGACAGCAGCCTCGCCCGCCAGTTCGAGGGCACGGGTCTCGGACTTGCCATGGTCAAGGAACTCGCCGAGCTGCATGGCGGAGCGGTCGGGGTGGCGAGCGCAGTGAGCGAAGGTACCCAGTTCGCCGTGTGGCTCCCGGTGCGACCTACCACCGAGGCGGCTGACAGGTCAGCCGCCGGCCGGCACGAGGGCACGGTCGACCCGGGCTTTGAGGGCCACACGGCGCTGGTCGTCGAGGACGACGACTCCTCGGCCGAGCTCATCCGGGTCCTGCTCATGTCCGAAGGCTTCCACGTGGTCCGGGCGGTCAGCGGCGAGGAGGCGCTGGCGGTGGTGACGCAGCACACATTGAGCCTAATCACCCTCGACATCCGACTCCCCGGGATGGACGGTTGGGAGTTCCTCGCCCGCATAGGACAGGACAGCACTCTGGCGCAGGTGCCCGTCGTGATCGTCACCGGAGACGATGGGAGCAACATGGCTCTCGCGGCGGGTGCTGCGGCCATCCTCCCTAAGCCGATCAGCCGGGTCCAACTCCGCGCCTCCCTCGCGGAGCACGGCCTCCGCGACGACCAGTCGGTCACCAGTACGGTTCTGGTGGTTGACGACGACCCCAAGGCGGTGGAGCTGATCGCCGCTTTTCTCCCGCGTCCGGCGTACAACGTCGTGCGCGCCTACGGGGGCGCTGAAGCGATCGCCCTCGCCAAGCGGGTGAACCCTGATCTGGTGCTGCTTGACCTGATGATGCCGACGGTGACCGGCTTCGACGTCGTCGAGGCCCTTCAGCAGGACTCCAGGACCTCGGCGATCCCGATACTTATTGTGACCGCGAAGCAGGTCACGACCCATGACCGCGAGGCCCTCGACGGTGGCACGGGCACGGGCACGGGCACGGGCACGGGCACCGGCACGATCCAGATCATGCAGAAGGCCGGCTTCGACCGCTCGCGGTTCATGGCCCACGTTCGCCGGGCGCTGACGGGCGCTGGCGGGAGGATTGGCTGATGGCCAAGGTCTTAGTGATCGAGGACAACGCCGCGAACATGAAACTGGCGACCTTGCTCCTGGTGCACGCCGGGCACACGGTACTTCCAGCCGTCGACGCCGAGTCTGGCCTGGGACGAGCCCGCCTCGAGCGGCCCGACCTGATCCTTATGGACATCCAGCTGCCTGGTATGGACGGCCACCGGGCCACCACGCTGCTCAAGGAGGACCCGACGACGTCCGTGATCCCCGTGATCGCACTCACAGCATTGGCTATGAAGGACGACGAGGAGCGCAGTCGGTTGGCCGGCTGCGACGCCTACATCGCCAAGCCATTGCGCCGCTCTGAGCTCTATGCGGTTATCGACCGGCTGCTCCTTTCGTCACAGGTCGGCGTCGAGCCGGCCGAGACCCGCTCACCCGCGGATACCAAGCATGGGCTCAGCTGATGCCGCAACGGGCCGTGGTCCTCATCGTGGACGACGAACCGATGAATCGGAAGCTGATGGAGGCGCTGCTCCACCCGGAGGGCTACCGCACGCGGACCGCGGCCAACGGGATCGACGCGCTCGCGTCCGTTGCAGCGCTTCCGCCGGACCTTGTACTGCTCGACGTCATGATGCCCGGCATGGACGGGTACGCTGTGGCGCGGACGCTCAAGAGCAACCCAACGACAGCCGGGATCCCTATCATCATGCTGTCAGCGCGGCTTGATCCCGAGGCGCGTCTCGAGGGTCTCGAGGCCGGTGCGGAGGACTTCCTCAGCAAACCGGTGGACCGAGCGGAGATGTGGCTGCGGGTTCGGAACCTGCTCCGGCTCAAGGACCTAACGGATGCTCTCGCCGAGCAGGGTGCCGACCTTGAGCGACAAGTCATCGAGCGCACGGCAGAGCTCAACCGCCTAGCCCACTTCGACTCTTTGACCGGGCTGCCCAACCGCGCGCTTTTCATGCAGACCCTGGAGAAAACACTTGCCCTGAGCGTCGAGCAGGGGTCCGGTGTCGGCCTGCTCTTCATCGACATCGACGACTTCAAGATGGTCAACGACACACGGGGCCACGCGTCCGGCGACAGCCTCCTGCGCGAGTTCGGCGAACGGTTGCGCCTTTCGGTGCCCGTCCGCGACACGGTTGGACGCCTTGGCGGCGACGAGTTCGGTGTGATCCTGCTTCTCGAGGACGGTCCGGCGGGCGCCGGGCGCGTCGCACAGAATGTGGTCGACGCTATGCGGGTCGCCTTCGAGCTCGACGGTACCGACGTCACCGCCAGCGCCAGCGTCGGAATCGCTCTGTACCCGGACGACACCGATCGGCCAGACACGCTGCTCCAGTACGCCGACACTGCGATGTACGCCTCCAAGCGGGCCGGCCGGAACACTTTCCGCTTCTCCAACGCTCTGATGAACTCTGAAGTCCAGGCGAGGGTCCGGCTTGAAACCGCCCTGCGCCTCGCTGTGGTCGAGGAGCAATTCACCCTGCACTTCCAGCCGAAGGTCCAGCTGAACACGGGCCAGGTTAGCGGCTTCGAGGCCCTGCTCCGGTGGGACTGCCCAGGGCACGGCGCGGTGTCCCCCGCGGACTTTATCCCCGCACTCGAGACGACGGGCCTGATCGTGCGGGTCGGGCAGTGGGTCATCGACCAGGCGTGCCGGCAGATCAGCGCATGGCGGGAGACCGCCTTCAACCACCTGTCCATCTCTGTGAACGTTTCCGGCCGCCAGCTGCTCGACGGGGACCTGCTCAGCGACGTCGTCTGCGCCCTGGCCGAACACAACGTCCCCGGGCATCTGCTCGAGTTGGAGCTGACCGAGAGCACGCTTATGGCCAACACAGAGACAACCATCCAGACGCTCGCCCGCGTCAAAGAGCATGGCGTCCGCATCTCGATCGACGACTTCGGCACGGGATACTCCAGCCTCGCCTACCTGCGCCGGTTCCCGATCGACATTCTGAAGATCGACATGGCCTTCGTGCGGGACATCACGTTAAGCGCCCAGGAGTCTGCAATCGCACGGGCGATCATCCGGATGGGCCACGACCTGGACCTCGAGGTGATCGCGGAAGGGGTAGAGACGGCGGCGCAGCTGGCGTTCCTCCGTCGGCACGGGTGCGACCAGATGCAAGGCTACTTGTTCAGCTGCCCACTGGCGCTACCCGAGCTGGAGGCACTTATGAGTTCCGCTCCGGTCTTGGCGGACGCGGACCCTCGGTGCCCACTGAAAGCCGTGCTGCTGCTCGGCCCTGACTCCGCCGAAACGACGGCCCTCCGAGCCCTCCTCATACGGGACGGCTACCGCGTCCTGTCGGCTTCCTCAACGCACGACGGGCTCGCGATGCTGGCCGAACACGAGGTCCAAGTCCTGGTCTGCGACCAGCAGATCAGCGCGCCCGGCGACTTCCTCCGTCACGCCAGGCACATGTACCCGCACGCCCGTCGAATCGTCGTAAATGGGAGCGGAGACGTGAAGGCGCTGAGCGACGCGATCAACCACGGGCCGACCCACGGCTACTACACAGACCCCTGGGACCCGGACGTGGTGCACGCCGCCGTGGTCAAGGCCTTCGGCGTGAACTATAGGGAGACAACCTCGCCGACGGCCGTGGTGCGCTAACTACAGGAGCGCATCCGTCTGATCCGCCGGACGGCGGGCGACGCCTAGATCCTCTATTACGACGGGCGGGCCGCCGTGTGCAACGCCCTAGTCGAGAAGTGGCAGCGCTGCTACACTTGGCGGGGTCGGTTTTGAGCGAGCAGCACGACGTGGGAAGCCGGCGACCAACGCTACGTCTCCGAAGCTTCCATGCTCGAGCTGGCCGCATTGAACAACCCCATCGAGGTCATCGATGAGGCGGTGATCCTCCCCGAACTCGTCTCCGCCTAGACTAAAACAACAGACCCGCATGGTGTTGAGAAACTTCACCACTCAGCGGGACGACTTCGACATGTTCCTGGCTCGCGAACACCGCTTCCAGGCGAACCTGCTGCTTCTCCGTGAGCAGGCTCGTACCGGTGTGCAGGGTGCGGCGAACACCGTAGAGAGGGTCACCGGCACGGCCACGGTGGCCCGTGGTGTCGTGTTGGACGCGTTGACGACACCGGTCCAGGCCGTCGCCGGCGAGTTGAACGACATGGAACGGGTCCATCACGGGAACAGCGTCGGGAAGCTCTTCCGCGGCGGCAGTCTTGAACCCGCTGAATCCATCCATCGCGACGACCTCGATCCCATCACGCCACTGCTGTGGGCGCCCCGCGAGCCATTGTTTGAACATAGCCTTCGAACGACCCTCGACCATATCCAACAGCCTCGCCGGGCCGGTCTTGTTCCGTGCGGGGGTGAGGTCGATGATCACGGTGACGTACTTGTCGCCCTTGCGGGTGTGTCGCCAAACACGCTCGTCAACACCGATCGTGGTGACCCCATTGAAGCGGTGAGGGTCATCGATCAGGCGTCGCTTGCCCTCCGCGATGAACGCACTGTTCGCGGTATGCCACGACACCCCGAGACCGGCGGCGACACGGGACACGGTGAGATGGTCAACGACGATTCCCGCAAGCGCCCAGGCCAGCCCGCGGCGAGTGATCTTTGACCGCGGCACGGCAACCGTGCTGGTGTCCTGCCGCCATGTTCGCCCGCAGTCAGCGCACCGGTAGCGGCGGACCCGGACGAGCAGTGTCGTCGGTCGGTGCCCGAACGGTTCATGCGCGAGTCGGCGAATTACGGTGTCACGCGGCACAGCCTCGGTGCCACATTTTCGACACCACGGATCCGCCTCGACCAACCGGCATTCAATCACCGCCCGGTCCGGCTCGAGGTGCTGCCCGACGGCTTCGAGACCGAGCTCATCGAGTCGGCAGAACGTGGTCAGATCGGGCGCGGCGAAGGTAGTTTGGAGCACGTCGAGGTCTTTCAGATGGGCAGCGTGAGAACTTCCATCCTGGAAGACCTCGACGCCTATCCGAGCACCGGCACGCGCACCCCGACTACACCCTCAATTACGAAGAGCCTCTTAACCCTGCAGGTGGACTCTGCCGTCCACTACTACGAGGACTCCGTCTATTAGGGGTTCTCTCGATCGTGAAGTGACCTGCGACGCTGTGGCGGTGTCGTCGCAGTCGAATCACTCCCTCAGTACGAGCTACCAGTTGGCTATTTTGCGATCAGGCTTCCTCTTGGAAGGGTGTCGGCAATGTTCCCGGGCGCCTGCGCGCCGAGGAGGGGCCAGACGACGTCGTGGCCTTCGACTTGCATTACCAACCCTTGTGGCCCGTTCGGGAGGAACAACGCTTGTCCTTCGGGGCGACCGGCTTTCGGGTCGTCGACTACGGTATCAATCCCTTCTTCGGGCGCGCCGTCGGCGGCGGGAACCATGTACGCGACAACTTTGGCTCCAAAAGGTAAAGCTTTTGCGTAGTACGAGGGATCCGAACTGCCCGCCCAGTAAAGCTCGAGGTACACATTGCCGTCATTGCCAGCTGCGAGCTCTCCTTTGAAAACGTCGTCGGGGAGCAGGACGAGGACCGTAGAGTCGAGACCCGTGATCGTTCGTCCCTCCCGCAACCCCACGACCGTCGCCTCCACAACCATTTGGCTAACCGCGGCCAACTCCTGCGGGGAATCCAACGGGTCGTAATCGACGGTGCGACCGCCGAGAGCCTCAAGGGTGTCGGTAACCTGATAGGACGACGGTGCGGCGGATTCTTGGGCGATCGGCTGGCCGCCGGGCAGGATAAGCACGCCACCCATTGCTAAAGCCAACCCCCCGAGGAGACCCACGCCGACAACAACCCCGGCCGCCGACCACAGCAGTGTTTGCCTGCGTCGCTGGACAGGAGCGGTCGACTGGACCTGATTCACAAGCTCCGCCCTGAGCGCGTCGCTAAACGTGTTATCCACGTGAAGATGATTCATGACAAATTCCCTTCCGCTATCGCGCCTGAGTTGGGAGTGGCCCCTTCGGCGATTGCTGCTCGCATTCGACGACGCGCCCGATGCATCCGAGTCTTCGCCGCCCCAGGTGTGATGTGGAGTATCGCCGCAGCCGCGGCGAGAGAGTAATCCTCGAAGACGACCAAGCTGACCAGGTGCATGTCTGTGGGGCTCAAACTCCTGAGAGCAAGCGCCGCATTCACATTGGCGGCGTCCTCCGCATAGGAGTCCTCGCTCTTGTGGATATTGACGACTTCGCCCCTGGGTAGGGAAAGAAGAAGCTTCGAGTAGCGAAACGCTGCCCGCCGGCCATTGCGGGCGACGTTAGTGGCCGTGACCAGAAGCCACGGGAGAACAGAGTCCTCTACCAATCTCACTTTGCTGCGGCGGCGCCACAACTCAAGAAAGGCCGCCGAGAGGATGTCTTCGGCGTCGTGGCGGTTTCCCGACAACCGGTAGGCATGCCGGAAGATCCGGTCGCGATGGCGATCGTAAAGCACACCGAAGGCGTCGCCCTCGCCCGCGAGGCTGCGCGACCACAGCTCGCCATCATCGCGATCGTTGTTCCCCATACCCTGTATTGTCGGGCAGGATCGAAAAGGTTACAGAAGCCAAGAATTTGAAGGTGAACGCACCTCTTGGGCGGTACCGCTGTCTCGTAAACCATGGGTTATGAGCCTTGTGGGTTAAGAAACAGTCGCGCGTGCGTTGGGTCGCGTTCCGTGGGCGCAAGTGCGGGCCGCAAGTGAGCGATGATTCGATGTCGGGCAATGGCCCAAGGCGGGGCATCCATGACGCTCGAACAACCAGGCGGCCTTCGGCCACAATCAACGTACACATGCTTAGCGCCAGATCCAGTGGCGACGCCATCCGCGTCGACCATAATCACGTCGGCAACGCCGGGCATGCACGATTGCGGGAGGATGACCAAATGAAGAAAGTCAACTGGCCAGTAGTGGTACCGATCGTTTTGATTGGGGTGCTGCTTGGGTGGCTTGCTGTTTGGCGATTTTCCCGTGCATCAAACGCACTCTTCCTCTGGATGAGTGGTGGGATGCCCGTCTTGGTAGTCCTATTTGCTTTCATGGCGGTGGTTGCCTGGCTACGTCGCAGGAAGTCGAGCCAGACGTGGGCCCTGATGACCCTGGACGATCCAGACGCTGCGCACTTCATAGCTTTCGTTTATCCGTCCGTCAGGAGCCAGCTGGGCAAGCTCGGCTGGCGACTACACGGGTCGGCCTATCTATCGATACCCACTGTTGGAGTCCGCTTCGGTCCGGCCGACGTCACCTTTTGGGAGGCCGGTGCAGAGGGACCGACTCTGACTTTGGCTTCCTCGCATATCAAATCCGCCGCAGTAGGACAAGTCAGTGACGGGTACCGGGGTCACCCGGCGATCGATCTCGAACTCACAACAGCACACCGCAACAACCGCCTCCAACTAAACCTTCGAAATGTCCGCCACCACAACCTGTCAACGGAAGGAATGAAAGAAGCGCTCTATAGAGTCCCAGTCGGTCCTCGGCATGACGCGGATTCCTGAATGTTCAAATCCGGGCGCCGGCATCTCCCGTCCTGCGGAAGTTCCAAGGGCCGGCGCTAGCAACGCAATGACGTGTCTCGAAACCCTACCGATGCGAGACAGGTCCAGATACAAATGAAGGGCGTCTTCCTTGGTGTGGCTCCCCGGGGGCGACCATCGGACGGATTGGCTGGGAGGCTTCTAGTGAGTGAAGTGAAAATACCAGTGCAAGTACTGGTTGTGGTGATACGCATGGTACTTCTTTGGATAGTCGTTCCACTTGCCTGCATTGCATGGGTCGTGTTGTTCTGGAAAACCAGGGCCACATTGGGGGCTTGTCTTGGGTGGTTTGATGTGAATCTGATTGTATTCATCCAACGGATAATCGTCAGGCCATTTATTCGCAGGCCGCCGCCGCCCTGGTTGGCGCTGTCCAAGATGGCAATCGTGGAGCACCGTATAGGCTTCCTCGAACTCTGGTAACCCCAATTCGTCGGGGAACGACTGCGCCTTTGGAGTAGCCAACAGCGATGCTGTAGCCATCTGACTGGGCCGGCTCGGCAGTGTTTCGTCGTGCTGCCTCTGGTTCCGCTGGCAACCATCTCAAAATGCCGCCAGCCACGGCGGCATCGTGGGAATCAGACGCACGACGTCGGGCACGGCATCCTGTTGTCTCGAATCCCTACGGATATAAGGCGTCTCACGGCCCCGTTCACAGACCCCTGCACGAACCGCGGAATCTCGCGGAGCGATGATCTCGTAACTTCGTTGCATAACCTCCTGGTTGGATATCGCACTCACTGTTAGTTATGCGACGTTGACGGCGCACAAGGAGCAGTCTCAGAAAAGTACAGCTTTCCGAGACACTCGGACGGTTCCCTGTACGGGAGCAGAGTGCTCGTCACCGCACGATAAGTAGTCATCCCTAAAAGTCGTCTCAGCGGCGGCGCCACCCCGCGGACACGAGCTGGGGTTTTCCCAGACAGCGTCTTGCATCCCATGGGATATGAGGCGCTTGGGTTGCGAGACACTTTCAGTGCTCACGCGCGCTATATGAGACTTGGCCGAACGATCAGTCCCTCCTTCCACCGCTACGGTGCGTTGGCTGCCGGATTCCGGCAGCCGCCATGCTGGCGATGATCCACGCCGATTTGGAATAACCTAGCCGCGAGTGGGCCGATCCACTCATCGACTGAACGGAAGTATGACTTGTGGACTCCACTCCTGTAGGCCCTCGAATGCATCGTGGCACCGCTCCCTTGTCGGCGGTCACTCATGACGCTGAGATGGCGGCGGTGCTTTGGGACATGGACGGGACGATCATCGACTCGGAGTCAGTCTGGGGAGAAGCTCAACACCGATTGGCGGCACAATACGGCGGTCGTTGGACGGAGGCCGATGTCACTGCACTAGTAGGTTCAACAATGGAACAGACGGTAGCGGCTCTGCGGTCGGCGGGGGTGGACCTAGATGATGACGCGATCGCTCAGGCATTGGAGACCGCGGTCATTAACTCCCTCCGCGAGGAAATTGTCTGGAGGCCTGGGGCCCGCGAACTTCTCCGGAGTCTCGGCCACGCGGGCATCCGCCAGGCGATTGTGACCACGTCTTCGAAGAGCCTCGTCGATGTCGTCGTGCGGGCGCTTGAAGCCGACCTAACGTTTTCCACCGTCGTGAGCGGCGATGATGTTTCGCAAGGGAAACCTCACCCAGAACCCTATTTGACTGCGGCGGCCCGTCTTAGCGTCGATATCGCTGATTGTCTGGCAATTGAAGATTCGATCACGGGCCTTCGGGCTGCGATCGCTTCTGGCGCAGTCGCGTTAGGGGTGCCCAACGACGTCGCGCTCGAGGAAGGAAAAGATCACGCGCTTTGGGACACACTCCACGGAAAAACCGTGAAAGACGTATTGCACCTATTTGGTTCCCGACGTGGCGTCACTGCACCCGGAATGTTCTAGTCGCGCCCGCTTTGCTTGGCGACAGTTGATGTTTGGACTGATCCGCTCTTCAATTAACTCGTGCTCGTACTCCATGCGGAAGTGGTCAGCACGTTGACCATCAGCCGGCCCATCGACGTCGCCTCGGCAAGGTGAAGGACCGAGCGTCGGACGATCACTGCGCTGTTGAAGAGTGCATCTACATGCCGTGATTGTCGCCGAGCTTTGCATTCGGGCTACGGTGCTTTTATGGCTCAGTTGATTTGGGATATGGATGGGACGCTACTGGACTCGACGCACGTAGTGCCCGCGGCATTCGTGACTGTCGCTCATCAGCTTGGAGCGCGCGATATTGATCGCGATCAAGTCGTCGCGGCATACTCTCTTGGCGTACCGGAGGTGATGCTTCCACACCTTGTCGGTCGACCGGTTACCAACCAGGAAATGAGCCTCTACTATGAGTGTCTTCGAGGCCAGCAAATCGAGCCTTACGCTGGAATCATTGAGACTCTCGCTGAAGTTCGGCGGCTAGGACAACAGGTCGTGGTCTTCACAGGAGCCAGTTCCCGAGCGGCTCGCATCCTGTTTGATGCTGCAGGAATTGACGTCGACCTCCTTATCGGCGGTGATCACGTTCAGCACCCCAAGCCCGCACCAGACGGTGTAGTTCGTGCAGCACAGGCCGCAGGGGCCTCGCTGTCCAACGTGATCTATATCGGCGACGCTCCCACTGATCTTCAGGCAGCGCAATCGGCTGGAGCAGTGGGAGCTGCGGCCGCATGGGGACACCTATACGACCCAAAGGCGCCGGCCACCGTCACGCTCCGACGACCTGAAGATGCTCTCCCCCTGATCGGACACAACACGGTCGCTGCCCCTCACCCACACGTGTCGCGCTGAGGGATCGTCTATCGTACGTTCGTCGGCGCGTGACGGGGGTCCTTGTGTCGCTGGGCAAAAGCCTTCCGCCCAGCTCCGATCGCGGCACAGCTGAGCGGCGCAAGCCAAAAGCCCCTGAGCACTAATCAGGTCCCGCTCGCCGTTTCACTGACGATCCGGCTTGCGGAGCGCTCATACATTCATGGGCGGCGGCAAAGATCCTTGATCGGATCTGCTGGAATGATACTCAGGATGATCCAGGCCACGATCATCGCTCCTCGAGGCGGAAGTCATTGGACTGGGCTGCAAACCAAGCAGTAGAAGCCGTCTCAGCTGCCGCCGACCAGATAGAAGCAACGGTGGCGGCTGGGCTTCTGATTGCAACGCCAGCGGGTGCGAGGAATTGAGAGAGCGGCGTTCGTCGTGCCAGTCGAACGGTGCTCGGTGCAAGTTCCCGTTTCATATTTTCGTACTCCTTCAGCGTGGGCGAATCAATTATGTTGGTGGTGTGCGGGAGGGCAATGAGCGTCTAGGCCATCGTTTTCCTCGAGCGCGAGAGACTTGGCGCGAGAAGAAGAACCACTACACCGACCACGATCAGCACACAGAGGCCCCATCTGAGATCTGTGGCTTCCGTTAGGCCGCCCACGAGGGGGCTGGTGACGAGGAATCCGATCCGCATGAGCCAACTGACCAGAGTGACCCCGGCCCCCGCGCTGATTCCAGGAAGTGAGGCGGCGGCCGTCAGCGCGCTGGGGACGAGCGTGGCGGAGCCATAGCCGGCCATCGCGAGGCCGAGCAGCAGGGTAACGACCTGGTCGTGCGTGCTGACGACAAGCAGCGCACCCGTCGCGATAAGGAGCCCGCCCAAGCGTGCAACTGCACTCCGCCCGAAACGATTGATAAGCAGATCGCCTGAGAATCGACCTACGCACTGGCTGCCGATAGTGACGGTGAACGCGAGGCCGGCGAGGGCTACCGGCATCCCTCCGATCTGCACCGCTGACATAGCTGCCCAGTTGTTCGCGACGTCTTCCAGCATCGTCCCGCAGATCGCAATTGCGATAAGCGGCAATGCGGCCACGAATGCGAGCCTCATGCCCCCACGCGGCCGGGCGGCATCCGCGGCCGACGCCTCGGGCGCCTGCGCGGCTGGCCCGATCAACCAACCGCCCGCGATGGCGAGCAGGAAACAAATTGCTGCAACCACCGCGAGGAAGACTCGCACGTCTACCCCTCCAGCTGCGGCCAGGGTGGCTAGGGCGCCGCTGGCGACTCCGCCGAGGCTCCACAGCGCGTGCATCGACGAAAGGATAGATCGCCCGGCCAGATCCTGAACTCTGATGCCGGCAATGTTCTGAGCTACGTCCACGATGGCGTCGAAGAAGCCGATGAGAAAAATGGTCCCCGCGAGCATCCAGCCAGAGGTAGCCCAGGCCGCTGCGGCAACCGAGGCGCCCACGAGTGCCGTGCCGAGCACGGCTACGGGTATCGCCCCGAATCGAGCTATGAGCGGTGATGGCAGAGCCGATGAGGCAATCGCGCCGACAGCGAAAGCTGCCACGATCAAGCCAAACTCTGCTGCGCCGAGACCCAGCCGTTGGGACAGCAGCGGGTACCACGGGAGCAGCGCTGCGAAGACGGCCCCGTTGCTCGCGAACATGATTCCCACACCCGCTGGACCCGCTCTTGAGACTTTGCCTGTCTTCGTCATAGCGAGCACTTTACGATCTAGAATGATCACGTGCAACGATCAGAACGCCACCGATTGATCATTCGCTCTGTTGATTCCGGTGTTCGTACCGTCGACGATCTGGTTACCCTCACGGGCGCCTCTGCCGTAAGCATCCGGCGCGATCTCGTGGAATTGTCCGAGCAAGGCGCCCTGAGACGTATTCGGGGTGGTGCCGCACCCTCGCTTAGCCGTGGAGCGCGGTATCCATTCGAGATTCGCCGTAGTGCTGACGCAGCCGAGAAGATGATGCTGGCTCGAACGGTCGCCGGCCTCATTTCGCCCGGCGATTCCGTGCTCATTGACAACGGCACGACGGCGCTGGCTGTTGCGGAAGGACTGTCCGGCCTTGGCATCACTGTAATGGCGCTGTCTCTACATGCCGCCGCCGCGCTGGCCCGGACGCCGGGAAATGAAGTGATCGTGCCGGGGGGTGTGGTCGGACCCGACGACCTGGCTTTCACGGGACCGGGTGCAGCGGAAGCGGTTCGGGCAATGAGGTTTGACTTCGCTATTCTCGGAGCGTGCGCAGCCGACCCGGAAACCGGCCTAACGGTAGCCGGATGGGGAGACGCTCAAGTTAAGCGGGCCGCCATCGAATGCGCCCGGCGCGTCGTGCTGGTCGCCACCCCCGACAAGTTCGAACGCACAGCCGCTCACCGATTTGGCAGCCTAAAAGACCTCGACACGATTGTCACCACCCGCGACGTGCCCGCTGAAGTCATATTCGACGCAAGGGAAGCAGGGGCCACCGTAATCGTGGCATCCGAAGAGCTCGCGTAACGCGAGCAGGTAACTGGGAATTCTCCTGGTGGCGGCTAAGGCCGGGATCACTTCTCGCCCGAGTGGTGCGAGGCGGATCGAAGCGATCCCAGAGGCAGTGCACGAGGGGGGCTACCACGGGATAACTGCCCAAGCCGCACTCGCTTCGCGCTGTCTCGTATCCCATGGGCGGCTTCAAGGGGTCGTAGCAACAACGTCAGAGTGAGGTGTTATCGATGGCGTCGAGAGCGGCGGGCGGCACATCGCCGCACACGCCAAATACCGGCATTTGGCTACTGCCCCTCCGCCGGATGCACAGAAGGTGGCTCTTACGACGCACCGTGGGCGAGGCGATTGGCCGGATGTTCCTGCCTTTATCCGACCTTTTTGACCTGGTGTTGTTCGACCAGGGGGCGAGCACATCGAAGTCGACTTCACGCATGTGTTGTTGTGACTCAATATGTCTCCTCCGGTTGCAACGTTGGCCGGCGTGCGGCGAACGGTGTGGGTCCGGGAACCTAACGAACCCGGAGTAGGCGGTGCAGTGCACGCGTCAGGATGGGCGAGAGCTGCTCATCCGTGAGGTGCGGGAAGGTCGATATTGCCGCAAACGACATGAATGCGGCAGTTACTGCGAACACCTGTTCCGGGGTTGGCGTTTCGCTGTAGATCACCTTGGCGACGCGATCGAAGACGTCTGGCCGACCGTTGGCGGGACTCGGAAGGGCGCTTACAGCGGGATCGGAGACGAGAAACACGATCCGCAGTCTCTGATTGAGCCCAGCGGCCACCAGCGCCGTTATTGTCGCATCCATTCGAGCGGTTCGGGATTTGATAGCGCTAATGGTCTCTAGCGTCGCGAGGAACTGTGACGTCTCGGCCTCAATGATCTCGCTCAGGATGTCGGCCTTCGACGAATAGTGATAGTACAGCGCGGCTCGAGTCAGCCCGAGTTCCGTTGCCACGTCCTGCATGGAAGTGCCGTCATAGCCGTGCTCGGCGAACATCGTGCCGGCAACCTCGAGAATGCGCTGCTTGGCCTGAGCGGTTTGCTCGGAACGAGTGGTGCGGGCGACTCGTGCCACGGTGAATGCTCCCTAATTCCTAGATGGTCTTAGTTACTTTACAGTTCGTACAGCATAAACCGACACCCTGTATAGTAATTGACTATACAGTGTGTATAACGAAAATGGTTCGTGATCTCACGACTTCCTCCCAACGGAACGGGTTCTCCACATGGCTGGTCTTCTCTATCGTCTCGGACGATTCGCCGCGCGGCGGCGGTGGAGCGTCATCACTGCCTGGATCGTCATTTTCGTGCTGTCTGGTGCCAGTTATGCGCTGTTCGCGGGCACGATCTCGTCCTCGATCACGATTCCGGGTACCCCGACGGCGAAGGTGAGCGAACAGCTTGAGGAGCAGTTCCCAGCGGTAAGTGGAGGGACTGGAACCCTCGTCTTCTCCACCACCGGTGGTCAACCCTTCACCGAGACGCAGAAGGCACAAGCCCACGCCCTGCTTACCGATATTGCTAAATTCTCGGGCATCAACGCCGCAACGGATCCTTTCGCGATCGAGACGGAACTGGCCGATCAGCGCCAGCAGATCATGGACGGGCGGGCACAGCTCGTTGCCGGACGAGCCGAGCTCGACGCGGCGCAGGGCCAGCTTGATGTTGGCGTGCAGCAGCTCGCCGGCGCGCACGCGCAACTCGACGCGGCACGCTCCCAAGCGGACGATTCCGCCGACGCTCAGGCGCAATTCGCGCAACAACAGCAACTCCTCGACGCCCAGAGGACGCTCCTGACTGTTCAGCAGGCCGACCTCGACTCTGCCGTTGAGTCCTTGACAGAGCCTGGTTTGAAACTCGATCTCGGATCCTCACTTCTCGGAATGTCAAAGAACATTCGTTTTGTCTCAGAGGACGGCACGGCGGCACTTGCGACAGTGCAATTCACCGAGAATGCCTTCGTCGTACCGCCTGAGCTGAAGGCCCAGGTCGTTGCCGCGGCCGCCGATGCCCGCATCCCAGGTGTTGAGGTCAACATATCCAACGAGCTGGTTCAAGGCACACCCAACCTCGTCGGTCCGGGTGAGGCCGTTGGGATCGTCATCGCGGCCATAGTGCTGCTTGTGCTGCTGGGAACGGGATTGGGGGCAGCGCTTCCGCTCATCAGCGCGATGGTCGGACTCGGTGTCGCACTCCTTGCCGGTCTATCGTTCTCGGGGCTCGTCGAGTTCACTTCGATCACCCCACTCCTCGCCGTCATGCTGGGCCTTGCGGTGGGTATCGACTACTCCCTTTTCATCATCAACAGACACAGGTCCCAGCTCAACCGGGGAATACCGCTAGCTGAGTCCATCGGATTGGCCAACGGTACGTCTGGCAACGCCGTCGTCTTCGCCGGGACAACTGTCATCGTCGCGCTCCTGGCCCTGAACATCACCGGCATTCCGTTTCTGGGCCTCATGGGCACGGTGGGCGCTGTCTCCGTCGCGGTCGCTATCCTCGTCGCTATCAGCCTCACTCCCGCGATGCTGTCACTGGCCGGCATACGCATCCTTCGCAAGAAGGAGCGAAAACAAATAAGAGATGCCACCACCATCAAGGCCGCTCCCATGTCGACACGGCGCGCGGTGCTCACCATCGTCGCGGGAGTCGCGCTTCTCGGAGTCGTCGCCCTCCCCGCGCTGACGATGCGGCTTGGCCTCCCCGATGGATCGTCAGAAGCGACATCCTCCAGCCCTTACAAGTCCTTCGCCACCATCGCCGACAAGTTCGGGGTCGGCCAGAACGGCCCACTGGTTGTCGTGGCTGATCTCCCGGAAGCAGCCACGGGCTCTACCTTGCTCCAACAGCAGGTTGCCATCGCCACAAAGATCGCGGCCCAGAACAACGTGAGTGCCGTCGCTCCCATCGCCACATCGCCAGACAGCACCGCTATCGCCTTCCAAATTATCTCCACCGGCGGCCCATCGAGCGTCGCCACTGAAGATCTCATTCACGACCTTCGCAACCTCTCCCCCGTTGAGACGAAGGATGGCGCAGTTACCCTCGGTGTTGCAGGTACCGCCAGCGCACAGATCGACATCTCCGAGAAACTGAGCGAGGTCCTCCCGATCTACCTCGCCGTGGTCCTAGCGCTGTCCCTGATCATCCTTATCTTCGTCTTCCGCTCGATTCTCGTTCCCATCATCGCGACCGCCGGCTTCGTGCTCTCGCTCGTAGCCACTCTCGGCGCCCTCACGGCCGTGTACCAGTTCGGGTGGCTCAGCGCGCTCTTTGGAGTCCACGACCCCGCCCCGATCCTCAGCTTCCTACCGATGCTCGAAATCGGCGTGCTCTTTGGCCTAGCTATGGACTACCAGCTGTTCCTGGTCTCCGGGATGAGAGAAGCATACGTGCACGCCTCCTCAGCACAGGAAGCGGTGCAACGCGGCCTCCGCCTGGGCCGGCCTGTAGTCACCGCCGCAGCACTCATCATGATCGCCGTCTTTGCCGGGTTCATCTTCTCGGAGTCAGCAACGATCCGACCGATCGGGTTCGGTTTGGCATTCGGCGTTCTCCTCGATGCCTTTATCGTGCGGATGCTCCTAATCCCCGCCGCCATGCACCTCCTCGGCGACGCCGCCTGGTGGATCCCAAACCGGCTCGACCGACTCTTGCCGAACATCGATGTGGAGGGCGTGTCGCTCCAGCGCCTTGTGATCACAGGCCCAAAACCACCCCACCCAGCCTCCCGACTCTAAAGATCCCGATGTCGACGGCTGCAATTGGTCTCGCCCTAGGAATGATCGTGTTCCACCAGACGGCAAACATCGGCCAAGTCATCGTCGTCGTCATCGTCATGACCGCGCGGGCGCAGCCGTGGAACCACGCTAACCTCACTCTCGTCAGCTCCCTGGCGAGCTTTGGCTACGCCCTGACAGGATTGCAGTCCTCTACCGCCGCATCCCGTATTCCGTCGCAGTACGCGCTCGCGGTAGCGCCGCTCTCGTGGTCGTGACTGCGGGTGCCATATTCAGCGGCTCCCCTGGATTTGCCGCCGCTGCTGCTATGGCCATGATCGCGGTTCAATCGTTCGATGCAGTGATTGCGGGCCTGAGTGCCGACCGAATCAAAACTTATGGACCAGCTTTCACTGCCCTGGCCGACACCCGCGCTGGTTTGGCTGCTTTCTTCATAACGGCGCCCGCTCACCACACCAGAATATTGTGAGCAGGTGAGCCTGTCTTGTGACAGCTAGCGCTTTGCGCGGCATCTTTTGAGGCTCATAGGCCTCTTCTTCGTTCTTCGCGACGTCCCTGCTTAGCACTGAGCTTTTGGGCCCCGGCCGCGACCGACTCGCCCGCCGCCCATCGGAAGGCCGCGAGCAGGTCATCACCAAGCGCCATACCCATGATGACCAACAACCCCTGTATCAAATACCTAATGCTTTCTAAGACACCAGGCGTGTCAGGCCTCTGCCGCTCATTCCCCCGCGATTCGGGGCGCCCGGGCCTCTCGGAAAGTTGCCTCACCGCTGTTCGTGTCTCATGGTTCTGAATGGGGCTTTTCGAGGCAGAATGAAAGCACGGGATTGCTTGGCCAATCCACATCAGCATTTCCAGTCAAGACGCTCAGCTCCAGCTGGATGTCCAGGTTGCCGCCGGGGTGCAAAGGCGGGATGAGTTCGCCGATGTCACGTCCGGGAGTAGGACCGCGATCGAGCGGTCGGGGATGAAAAAGCTGCTCGATCATGCCGAGCCTGACGACACAGTCGTGGTGTGGCGGGTGGATCGACTGGGACGCTCTTTGATCGATGTCCTGAACACGGTCACTCTGCTGCGGGAACGCGGCGTCAATGTACGATCCATTTCGGACGGCATTGATCCAGGGACCACCACCGGCCGGCTCATGCTGAACATGTTGGCCACCCTCGCCGAATATGAACGGGAACTCATCGTCGAGCGCGTCACCGCAGGCATCGCCGCGGCCCGGCAGTCCGGCACCCGCTTCGGACGGCCCCTTTCAGACCCGGCAGTCATCGCCGACAAGCTCGCCATCGCCACCAACGCGCGAGCAAACGGGCGCACCGCTGAAAACGCAGCCCGCCTCGTGGGAAGGAGCCGAGCGACTCTCTATTGCCACCAGCAGTCCTCCTCAATCAGCTAAAGCGGCTCAATCTACCAGCAGGCCGAAAACGGACCTCCCCCTCCACGCCGAGGACCACAGCCCACCAGCCTGGCTCGCTCGCGTGACTGAAGCCCAGGGGCGCGCTGCCAACCCGCAGTTCGTTGATGCACACAGTAGGCAGCGCGTGGCGAAGTGTTAGGCAAAAGTGCGATTCGCCATAATAGGTCATCTGACCTAATCTGTTGGTATGAGCGATCTCCTGACCCACTCTCCCCTCGGCCCAGTCCTCATTGTGGGCGGTTACGGCACAGTTGGCAGTGCCCTCGCCCGGCTGGGTGCGCCCTCGTGGCCATTGCTGCTCACTGGACGCAACCCCGCCAAGGGGCAAGAGCTCGCGACAGATCTCGGCGCCACCGTGCGCCGTTGGGATCTCAACTCACCGGAACCCTTCTCCGCCGCACCTCGTGCCATCGTCAGCACAGTCAACGATCCTGACGACCGCGTCGTGCGGGCTGCAGTGCGGGGTGGCATTCCGTACGTGGATGTCACCCGCTGGACGAGTCGGATGCTGCGAGCCGCCACCACGGCCAGCCTGCTGCAGCCGACGGCACCCGTGCTCCTATCGTCAGGCTGGATGGGTGGCATCGTGAACATCGTGGCGGCGTCCCTAAGTAACGAACTCGGTGGAGCAGACAGCATAGAAGTTGCCATCCGTTATGACGTCAAGGATCGCGCTGGAGTCGACTCGGTGGACTTCATGGACAGGCTCGGACAGGACTATGAGGTGCGCCACGCCGGAGCGGCGGCAATAGTCACTCCGCTCTCCGATGCGAGGTGGGCCAACATCGGCGCACATCGCACCCTGGTGGCTCGACTAGACACGCCCGAACAACTCACGTTGCCACTCACCCTCGGCGTGGACTCCGTGGCGACGAGAATCGGCTTCAGTTCGAACGTGTCATCCAGAGCACTACTTGCCGCGAAGGCGGTGGGTTTTTTCCGCTGGGGCAGCGGCCCTAGGTTCACGGGCCTCCGGCGATCGCTGCTGTATTCTCCCGGCCACGGTGGGACTGCCATGATCCGCATCGATGCGCACGGCCCGGGCGGCAACCGCTCAGTAGTCGTCACCGACCCCGCCGGCCAAGCACACCTGACCGCCCTGGGCGGATACCTCGGGCTTCAGCAAGTGCTGGCCGATGGCGCCGCGACGGGCGTAACCTTCCCTGAAATCCGTCCAGACATAACCGATGCGCTGGCCGTACTGCAGGCTTACAACGTGAAAATTGTTCACGCCGCGTGAAAGCGAACAAGGGTGAACTCCGACGAATCATGCTCTTGGAAGCCGCCGAGCAGGTGCTCGTCACCTCGGGCAACGCCACGGCAACGATGCGAAATTTCGCCGCAGCGGCCCATGTAAGCATCGGCCATCTCCAGTACTATTTTCCCGCCCGCTCGGACCTCCTGCAGGCCGTGCTACAGCGCGTGCTTCACCGATCCTTGGCGTGGATGCGGGAAACCACCGGGATTGACCTGGACGCCGGCAGCAATGGCCCCGTATCACGCGATGACAGTCACAGGCTTGTCGTCGCCATCATGCAGCAACAAACTGATCCCACCGTCGTGCGCCTGTACGTGGAAATATGGGCGATGGCCGCCTCGGACGAAGAGATCGCCGCGGTGCTCCGGGAGTTCTACAGTGAGTACGTGCGCTACGTCGAGCGCGTGATCGAGCGCGCGAGGCCCGGGTTGGCTCGTGGTGCACGGCGGGCCAGAGCTCACTCCGTTGTGACCATATTCGAGGGAGTCGTCATCATGAGTGCCGGTTTTGCCGGACAGCGGCCCACGGGCACCGACATGGTCTTGTTGGGCGCAATTCAAGACGTCATTCATAGGCCATAACTCATCCAGTCTCATGCGAACCACTCGATGAGTGCGGCAGAGCTCCAGAGCCGGCAGGACTAGCCGTCTAGAAAGCTGGTTTAGACGTATTCTTTCAGCTTCCTGCGACACTGCCGACGCCGAGTTGGGCTGTCCCCCAGATCGACACACTCTGCTCTCTTGGAGCTGACCTAGTGAGTGAGCTGGTTAATGCGCTGCGGTGAGAGGCCGAGAATTCGGGCGGTGCCTGCCTGGCTAACGCCGGCTGCGGTGAGGGCCTTAACTGTTTCGCGGTTGAGTCTGGCCGCCTCCAGGACAGCTCCATCTTCTCAAGAACGGAAAGCGCAAGCTCCAATCAACGGCCGGTGATCGCCCGCCGTTATTCAAACGGGGGGAAACAATGAAAGCCTTGCCAGGCTTCTCTTAAGGGATCACTCGCGTCAGCAGAAACGCTCCTAGTCGGTTTCCCTGTTGCCCCTGCAGCACCCACTCCGCCGGCAGCTGCGGACGAAACGCAGTGCGAAGCATGCTGGTCAGAAGTGATCACAGGGCAGTCGGGCTGCGCGCCGACTCAAGAAGACTTGACGACAAAGGTCTACGCGGAGTGCGGCGTGGAGTTCGTCGATCAGGACATTACGGACCAACTCGTCCTCTCCTCAAGTGAGAGGGCAGAACTCAGAAGCAGCCAGCGGTCTGTGGCATCTACTCAACTTGGGGCCGTGAAGATGTTCAGCATCCACGTGGGTGAACTGGCCGCCACCGATGTCGCTGCTGCACAGGCCTTGGCCGACGTTGGCACCATCGGGCTACTGCAAGAGCAAGGGAGCAGCGAGGAGGGACTCGTCGCGGCGCAGTTGCAACACGCCTCAAAACTCCCGAATTCTGACCGAGCAAGCGAAGGGCGTTGTAAAAGGAAGCGCTGAGCTAACCATGGACGAAGCATTCGTGGCTTTGAGGAATCATGCGCGCCACCACAGCCTCACGCTCATCACCGTGGCGACCGCGGTAATCGACCGCAGCATCGGGCCGAAGGGCGAAGCCGGCTCACACGTCAGAATCCTGCAAGGCGAAATGGATGTGTCCCTGATGACGACCAGAATTGGCTCAGGCATTCTCCGCCCGTAGGGTCTAATGGACCTCGAGCGGCTTGAATCGGCCATTTCGATCGCCGGGCGATCAGCCTCGAGAATATTGGGACAACTCCGGTCCCGGATGAAGCACCGCGTTGACGACGGCACGGATGGCGAACTCACTGGCCTCGGCGAGCTCGATCTCCTGTGGGTGCAGGAGCCATTGCAGTTGCAACCCGTCCATTACAGCGAGAATGCTGGCTGAGGCAGGACCAATCATCGCAGTCTCCGTGACGCCCTCCTGCAGGCACAACACTTGAAAGGCATCGGCGACTTGGCCTCGTAGCGTCGAATACCGACTCTCGAAGTAGGGGCGTGCCGGGTGATCATCGGTGACGGACTCGGCCGAAAGTACTGTGTAGACCTGCACCACACCGGCGCGGCGCGAGTTCACGAGGGCCGTGCGCACCAGGTGCAAGAACAGGTCCGGCCCTCCTGGGATGTGCTGCTCGTCGAGATCGGCGACGTCTGTTTGGTCGCGGTAGGTGAGCATCTCGAGCAGCAAATTCTGCTTAGACCCGAAGTGATGAAGCACGCCGGCGTGGGTTAGATCCACCTGGTCGGCTATGTCGGCAAGGGTGCCGTTCGCGTAGCCCTTGTTGCCGAAGATGTCGATGGCAGCGTCGAGGATCCTCTTGCGCTTACGCAGCGTCGCTGGGCGAGTGCGCGGTGAGACGCTCTGGACGTCGTGTGTCACGGTGCCCCCTTCAGCGGCGACGATGAAGTCTGAATTGTTACTTGTCATTATTACCTACCTGTTGGTAGCCTACGCAGAAGATCACTTACCAGCAAGTAAGTAATTGCGAAGAGCGCACCGATGACGGTGCTGCATCACAAAGGAGAAGCAATGAGGCTTAGAACAACCTTTATCGGCGCTGGACTGGTGGCGGCTCTCGCCCTCACCGGCTGCACCGGAGGCGCCGCCCCCAGCCCACAGCCTGAGGCCGGGGCAGCACTGACCATCGCGAAGCCAGACGGCGCCATCGCCACGGAGTCGAATAATCCCTGGGTCGGTGATTCGTCCGCGAACAAGCTTGGCTATAAAAACGTCATCTTTGAACCCCTCGCCATGGTGAACCTCGTCGGCGAGAACGAGACCACCCCCTGGCTGGCAGAAAAAGTCGAATGGAATGACGACTACACCCAGCTCACCGTTACCCCGCGCACCGGGGTGACCTGGAACGACGGGGAGGAGTTCACCGCTGATGACATCGTCTTCTCCTTCAACCTAATCCGAAACACTCCCGCGCTGGACACGGGCAACTTGCAGCTGACTGAAGTTGTGAAGGACGGCGAGAACGTGGTCCTCAGCTTCGCCGAGTCGAAGTTCGTCAAGCAGGCGCAGGTGTTGCACATCCCGATGGTCCCTGAGCACGTTTGGGCCGACATCGCCGACCCCACTACGGAGACCAACCCCGAACCCGTCGGCACCGGTCCGTACACGCTGGACAGCTTCAGCAGCCAGTCAGTCACGTTGCAGGCCCGTGACGACTACTGGGGCGGCGACCTCGCCGTGCCCACCCTGTATTACGTCTCTTACAACGACAACACGGCGCTGACTACTGCACTCGCGAAGGGCGATGCCGACTGGGCGCAGGCGTTCATCCCCAACGTGCAGAGCGCGTTTGTAGACAAGGACCCTGAGCACAACAAATTCTGGGCCGCGAACGTCATGGCGCCCGACGTCCTCTTCCTCAACCACCAGCAGAAGCCGTTCAACGATCTCGCCTTCCGCCAGGCGGTCAACATCGTCATCGACCGTGCTGCGCACACCGAGATCGCCCGAGAGAAGGCCGGCCCCGAACTATCGTCGGTTACCGGCCTGCCGACTCCCGTCGGCGAGCAGTACATCGCTCCCGAGTACCAGGGCGAAGAACTCGCCATGGACGTCGAGGCCGCTCGCGAGATTCTCACCGACGCGGGATACACCTGGGCCAAGGACGCCCTGATCGACCCCGATGGCGAGCCTGTTTCGTTCACCCTCGAGGTCCCGCAGGGCTGGAACGACTACGTCACCGGCATCAGCCTCATCGCCGACCAGGTCACGAAGACCCTCGGCGCCGACGCGAAGGTGAACACGCCGGACGCCGACACGTGGTGGGCGAACAAACGCTCGGGAAACTTCGACGCCATCATGCACTGGACCGACAGCGGCACAACGCCGTACGACCTCTACTCCGACACAATGGACGGACGCTGGTTGCTGACGGGCGAGAACGTGGACTACAACTTCGGTCGCTACGACAACCCTCGTGCCACCGAGCTGCTGAACACGTACGCGACCGCGGCAACCGACGAGGAGCGCACCGCAGCGCTTGAAGAGATCCAGAAGGTGTTCGTCGAGGACGTGCCGGTAATCCCGGTCGGCACTCACCCGGTGCTGGGTGAGTACAACACCCGCAATTACGTGGGCTGGCCAAGTGAGGAGGATCAGTACGCGACAGCTGACCCTGTGCAGGTCACCGTCCCGCTGATCCTCACGAAGCTGACACCGGCCGAGTAGTTCGAATCGAAGGAGGGGCGGATGCGACAGCATCCGACCCTCCTGCGCCGACCCTCACGAAAGCGACGAAACCCATGCCAGACCCCCTGCTCAGCGTGCACGACTTCTCCATCGTGTACGACGTCGATCCGCCCGTCGAGGCAGTGAAGAACGTCACCCTCGAACTGCAGC
The DNA here is from genome assembly GCF_004403385.1 of Cryobacterium sp. TMT4-31. Lineage (NCBI taxonomy): Bacteria > Bacillati > Actinomycetota > Actinomycetes > Micrococcales > Microbacteriaceae > Cryobacterium > Cryobacterium sp. TMT4-31. The sequence continues at coordinate 82,912 of NZ_SOGI01000064.1, read as the reverse complement.
GCGGCGAGATCCTCGGACTCGCCGGCGAGAGCGGATGCGGCAAGACCACCCTTGCCTACGGCCTGCAGCGCCTGCTGCGTGCACCCGCGGTTATCACTAGCGGAAGCGTTACCTTCCACGACGCCTCCGGTGTTGACATCGACGTCAACGCGCTCGACATCGAAGAGATGCGACGCTTCCGTTGGGACAAAATCTCTATGGTGTTCCAGGGGGCGATGAACGCGCTCAACCCTGTCACCACGATCGGCGCACAACTCGACGACGTGTTCCAGGTTCACCGTCCCGACCTCAACCGGCGCGAACGCCGCGCCGCGTGCGAGGAGCTGCTCGAGCTCGTCGCCGTGGGGCGCGAGCGCATCCGTTCCTATCCGCACGAGCTCTCCGGCGGCATGCGCCAACGCGTGATGATCGCGATGGCGCTCGCTCTGCGCCCTCAGCTCATGGTCATGGACGAGCCGACCACGGCACTGGATGTACTCGTGCAACGCGAAATCCTGCGCCAGATCTCGCAGCTGCGCCACGAGTTCGGCTTCTCGGTGATCTTCATCACCCACGACCTCCCTCTGCTGCTGGAGATCAGCGACCGGATCGCGGTAATGCGCAACGGAGAGATCATCGAACTCGCACCCGCGCGCGAGCTCTGGGAGCAACCGCAACATGAGTACACCAAGACGCTGCTGGCGTCGTTTCCCCGCCTGACCGGCGAGAGGGGAGTGTTGGTCCGATGACCACACTCGAGTTTGTGAACGTTTCCAAACGCTACCGGGTGCGCGGAGCACCGTCGATGCTCGCCCTCGACGACGTCAGTTTCACCCTGCACGACCGCGAGACCATTGCCCTGGTCGGCCAGTCCGGCAGCGGTAAGTCGACCATCGCGAAGATCCTGACCCAGCTGGAGACACCGACCAGCGGCGAGGTTCTGTTGAACGGCAAGCCGATCCCGCGCCACGGACGAGGCCTCCGAAGCTACCGCCAGACGTTGCGGATGATCTTCCAGGATCCCTTCGCTTCGCTCAACCCGTACCACTCAATCCGCTACCACATCGAACGCCCGCTGCGGCTGGACAACGTCGTTCCCAAAGCCGAAACCGAGAGAGAGGTCAGACGTCTCCTGGAGCGGGTACGCCTGGACGCGGATTCGGTCATCGACCGCCGCCCGCACGAGCTTTCCGGCGGACAACGCCAACGAGTCGCGATCGCCCGAGCGCTTGCGTCCCGGCCGTCGCTGCTCGTGGCCGATGAACCGGTGTCGATGCTGGACGTGTCGATCCGCCTCGGTGTGCTGAACCTTCTCGCCGACCTGCAGAGAGAAGAGGGCCTGGGTGTGCTCTACATCACCCACGACCTCGCCACCGCGCGGCACTTCAGCGACCAGATTATGGTGCTGCACCACGGTCGCGTGGTCGAGCACGGTTCAGCCGACGACGTTATCCTGAACCCCCAGCACGAATACACCCGGGAGCTCCGATCGGCGTCGCCCGACCCGGAGAAGCACTTCGCGACGACATCGGCCCACCCCCAGGGCGGTGTCGCATGAAGATCCCAGTCCGCTTCATCGCCAGCCGTTCCGCGTTCTACCTGTTCACGGCGTTCGCGGCGATCACCATCAATTTCTTCCTGCCGCGCATGATGGCGGGTGACCCCGTCACCGCGTACATGCAGCGGAACGCCGGGCAGATCACCCCGGAAGCCGAGCGGTCGCTGCGCATCCTCTTTGGCCTCGACCAGGACAGCAGCGTCTGGGAGCAGTACTCGGACTACTGGCAACTGTTGTTCAGCGGCGACCTCGGACGCTCCTTCTCCAACGGCCTCGCCCCCGTCGGTGACGTCATCTCCTCTGCTCTGCCATGGACGCTCGGGCTTGTCGGGATCGCCACGATCGTGTCTTTCGTTCTCGGCACCGCAACTGGCGCCCTGATCGGCTGGCGCAGGGGAAGCAAGGCAGACGTGATCGTCCCGATTTCGACCTTTTTTAGCACGGTGCCGTACTTCTGGCTCGGACTGATCGCGATCGCGGTCTTCTCGTCCACCCTCGGTTGGTTTCCCGCCTCGCACGCTTACGACAAAGGCTCGTCGCCCGAGTTCACGGCCGACTTCATTGGGCAAGTTATCGCCCACGGCGCATTGCCGGCGATCACGATCGTCATCGCGTCGCTCGGAGGATGGATCCTCGGCATGCGCAACATGATGCTTACCGTGCTCGACGAGGACTACATCACCGTGGCACAGGCTAAGGGCATGCCGAACCGTCGCGTGCTCTGGAACTATGCAGCCCGCAATGCGATGCTGCCGCAGCTGTCCAGCTTCGCGTTATCCATCGGATTTATCGTCGGCGGCACGATTGTGATGGAGATGGTGTTCTCTTATCCCGGCATCGGCAAGCTGCTGCTGGACGCGACCACCGCGAAGGACTACCCGCTAATGCAAGGCGTGTTCCTCATCATCACGATGGCGGTGCTGTGCGCGAACATCCTCGCAGACGTCGCCTACGCCATCCTCGATCCCCGCACACGCCAGACGGAGGCCTGAGATGACAACCCCGCTAAACCCCACCGGACCGGCAAGCGCCGGCAGCCCCGAAACGGCGACATTGCGTTCGCCGGCAGCGAGCATTCCGCCCAAGGAAAAGACGTTCCTGTCGCAGCTCGCGTCGTCGTTCGCAATGTTCCGCAACCCAAAGTCGCTGACTGGACTCGTCATCCTGGGCGTCTTCGTCGCGGTTGCGCTCCTCGGCGACGTCCTAGCTCCGTACGGCGCGCTGGAGAAGGACTTCACGGCGCTACGTCAGGCACCGTCCTGGGCCCACCTGCTCGGCACGACGCACATGGGAGAGGACATCCTTAGCCAAATTATCTACGGCACCCGCGGTGTGCTCATCGTTGGGTTCCTGGCCGGTATCATCGGCACGGCGATCGCCGTGGTCATGGGCGTCGTCGCCGGGTACACCCGGGGCTGGCGCAGCGAGTCGCTGTCCGCGATCACGAACGTGTTCCTCGTCATACCAGGGCTGCCGCTGATCATTATTGTCGCGTCCCAGTTCGAGAACCCACCGCTCATCCTCATCGCCGCCGTGCTGGCGGCAACCGGCTGGGCCTGGGGCGCCCGCGTCCTTCGGGCGCAGACGATGTCGCTGCGCAACCGCGACTTCATCCAGGCCGCTCGCGCGAACGGTGAGCCGCTGCATCGCATCATCCTCGTGGAGATGCTGCCGAACCTCATGGCGATCATCGCCTCGAGCTTCGTCGGCACCGTCACTGCAGCGGTGCTGGGCCTCACCACTCTCGCCTTCATCGGCGTGATCCCCATCACCAACCTGAACTGGGGAACGATCCTGTTCTGGGCTCAGCAGAACGGCGCCTTCCCGGACTTCTGGTGGTGGTACATCCCGGCTGGACTCTGCATCGCCATCCTCGGCGTCGCACTGTCACTGATCAACTTCGGCATCGATGAGTACGTCAACCCACGCCTGCGTTCGGCCGGCGAGCGTGCCCGGGCGATGAAAAAGAAGGGTCTCGACATCAACGAGACGATGACCATCGTGCGCACCATGACCAAGACTTCGACACCGAGTAAGCAAGAGGGCCCGAAATGACCATCTCCGAAACGTTCACCGCTTCCCGCCTGTACCAGGATCCCGCACGCGCGATCCCCGAACGCGTCGCCGACCTCCTCGCACGCATGTCGCTGGAGGAGAAAGTGGGGCAGATGCTCCAACTCGACGCCCGTCAGGGCCTCGACGACCACGTGCTTACGAAGTATGTCGGATCGGTACTGCACACCTCGCCGGAGCTGATCGTGCGTGCGAACGAACTCACCGCCGACACGCGGCTGCGCATTCCGCTGCTTGTCGCTGAGGACTGCATCCACGGTCACTCGTTCTGGGAGGGCGCGACGATCTACCCGACGCAGCTGGGTATGGCGGCGTCCTGGAACGCCGATCTCCTGGAGCGGGTCGCCCGGGCGACAGCGATCGAGGTGGCTGCCACGGGCGTGCACTGGACCTTCTCACCCGTGCTGTGCATCGCTCGCGACCTGCGCTGGGGGCGGGTGAACGAGACTTTCGGCGAGGATCCGTTTCTCATCGGCGAGCTGGCCTCGGCGATGGTGCGGGGCTATCAGGGACACGGTCTGGCCGACCCGACGGCGATCCTTGCTACCGCCAAGCACTTCGCCGGGTACTCAGAGACGCAGGGAGGGCGTGATGCCAGCGAGGCAGACATCTCTCGTCGCAAGCTCCGCTCGTGGTTCCTGCCGCCGTTCGAGCGAGTGGCCAAGGCGGGCTGCCGGTCCTTCATGCTCGGCTACCAAAGCATGGACGGCGTGCCCATCACCATTAACGACTGGCTTCTGAGCAAGGTCCTCCGGGGCGAATGGGGCTATACCGGCACCCTCATCACCGACTGGGACAATGTCGGCCGGATGGTCTGGGAACAGCGTGTGCAGCCCGACTATGCGCACGCGGCCGCCACTGCCGTGCGGGCCGGCAACGACATGATCATGACGACCCCCCAGTTCTTCCAAGGCGCGCTGGATGCCGTCGACCAGGGTCTCCTCGACCCGAACGCGTTCGACCCGGCTGTCGCCCGGATCCTCACCCTCAAGTTCGAGCTCGGATTGTTCGAGAACCCCCGGTTACCGCGCGCTGACCTGGACGTGATCGTCGGTAGCGCCGCACACGCTCAGCTAAACCTGGAGGTGGCTCGACGATCGATTGTGTTGCTGGAGAACGACGGAGTGCTGCCGTTGTCGGCTGCTCGCCCGACCCGGGTCGCCGTTGTGGGGCCGCTGGCCGACGATGCTCAGACTCAGCTGGGCGACTGGGCCGGTGGATCGGGTCAGGTCGGTTGGCTCGCCGGGCAGCCGCGCGAAATGATCACCACCGTGCTCGACGGCATCCGGCGGATCGCGCCCGATGACTGGGCCGTCACCTATGCGCGCGGCGCCGACATCCTTACTCTGCAGCCGGATCCCATCGGCGCGACCTTCCCGGATGGACAGCCCCGCCCGCCGCACGTCCTGGCGTGCGACCCCGACCCGAAACTTATCGCCGAGGCCGTCTCCGCGGCGAACCAGGCGGATGTCGTGGTGGTCGTCGTCGGCGACAGGATCGAACTCGTCGGTGAGGGGCGGTCGACGGCGACGCTCGAGCTCATGGGTGGACAGAACGCCCTTCTAGACGCGCTAATCGCGACGGGGAAGCGGGTGGTCGTCGTGCTGCTCGCCTCCAAACCGCTCGTGCTGCCAATCTCCGTTCAGCGGGCCGCAGCTGTTCTTTGGACGGCGAATCCGGGCATGCAGGGCGGGCGCGCACTCGCCGAGATTCTCCTCGGTGAGGTACAACCGTCCGGGCGCCTGCCGATCTCCTTTGTGCGGCACGTCGGGCAGCAGCCGGCGTACTACAACCAGATCCGCGGCCAGCACGGCGACCGCTACGCCGACCTCACCCAGTCACCCGCCTGGGCCTTCGGTGAAGGGCAGAGCTACACCACCGTCCAGTACGAGGACCTCGTACTGGAGGCGACGGCGCTGACAGCATCCGAGACGATCGTGGCACACATCACAGTGCGCAACACCGGCGCCCGCCCGGTACTGGAGACAGTGCAGGTGTACGTGCGGGATGTCGTCACCTCGGTGAGCTGGACCGACAAGGAACTCAAGGCCTTCCGTCAGATCGAGTTGGTACCCGGCGAGAGCGTTCGCGTGCGGTTGGAATTGCCCGTCGCCGAGTGCACCATCGTGGATGCCAAAGAACGACGAGTCGTGGAACCGGGCGAGTTCGAGCTTTTGGTCGGTCCGTCGTCACGAGACACCGCGTTGCTCGGGGCGGGGTTTACGGTAACAGAAGATTAGCGGGCGGGGCAGCCAGTGAAGTCGCCCGCTCGAGTGCACCGACTACCACCGGTGGCCTTGACCCCGGAGAGTGAGCACGGGTCCAGGCCATACGGACGGCTCTATCGGTCAGCCCGCGCCCACGTCCCCCACGCGTTTTGCTCAACCGGGGAAATGGCCGCTGAGCGAACCCCCCTCCCACTGACGTGCCGGCCGCGAAGCAAGCTGCCCAGGACTTCTGTTCCAGGCGAGGGCGCTCAAGCGAACGATTCAATCGTTCCATCTATAACGAGAGCCCGTGATGCACGACACCATCAGCAATGTCGTGCAGCTTTGAACTACTTGTGCGGGCGTAGGTGCGGAGCAAGGAGAAGGCGGCATCAATGGGCACCCCGTGGCGCTGCGCCAAAACACCCTTAGCTTGCTCGATGAGTATCCTGCTCTTCAGCGCTTGCTGTAATTGTCCGTTCACTGTGCCTTGATTGTGGGTGATTTGGTACTGGACGAGGCTGATCGTTGCCACTTGAGCCAAGGCCAGCGCCAAGGCTGCGTCTTGGTCGCTGAACGGTTCGCGGGTGGAACTAAAGAGGTTAAGGCTCCCGAACGTGTGACCGCGCAGGCGCAATGGGAAGGCATGCACGGCATCGAATCCTCGCGAGAGGGCAATCGCAACAAACTGAGGCCACCGTCCGGATTCTTCGGAGAGATTAGGAATCTCTAGAGGTTCCCCGGAAGCGAAGCAGTCCAGACACGGGCCTTGATCGTGACCAAGCTGGGCCTCTTCGACCTCGCTCGTACGCTCGTTGGAAGACGCCACAATGTGGAGAACTCCACCGCTGTCGGCCAGAAGAATTCCGGCGTCTGTCGCCGCGGTAAATTCGGTGCTGGCCTGGACGAGGATGTCCATGGTGTCGACGACGTCGCGGCCCGCACTTAGTGAGTCGGCGAGGAGCACAAAGACGTCTGCAAGATCAACTTCGCGTTGTGAGGAGACCATGCACCCAGAGAATAGGGCGCGATCACGACGGCCGTAAAGGGCTTGCGCTCCACTGCCAAAGGCCCTACACGGATTATCGAACTGTGCGCCCGGCCCAGACTGGGTCATTGACCTGAGCGGTCCCGCTAACGTTAGGGGACCAAACCTTGGCGGGTCGATTCGCGACGAGTGGGCGCGTTTCTGGGATGACCGTCATTCCTTCGGGCGTGTTCGCGGACTTGACTAACGCTTCGACCCACTCCAAATCGAGGAGAGGCCATCGGCCGTCTGCGAACTTGAAGAAGAGTGGGGCGCCGGGGAATATCCAGATCGAGCCCCGCCCTCCGACACCGTCCGTCTCATTTTTCCAGGAGAGATGAAAGCTCTCTCTTAGGTGCAGCTTGACCCCGATGGCGACCTGAAGATGAGCGAGTGTCCAGTCGTTGAAGCTCCGGTCGTGGTCATCGAACCAGCCGATCTCGCCGACACCGTCAAGAAGCTCGCCATTCACCTCAAGGTGGCGCCATCATGAGCTGGGAGGATAAATGACCGCTTCAGAATCACCGCCGCCGGTATCCGCCCACCCCCCAACGTGCGAGTTCGAGTACCCGATCATCCACGCCGAGTCTAGGGAACAAGGGCGAGCTTGGCTGACGCACAACCTCGCGTCAGCCCGAGGTGTGTGGTTGTGCTCCTGGCGCATCACCACCGGCCGACCACGCTGCCCGTACCCCGAGGCCGTCGAGGAAGCCATTTGCTTCGGTTGGATCGACTCCACCAACACCATCCTCGACGACGAGCGCAGCTTGCAGCATCGGTCGAAGGAATCTAGAGAAATTTTTCTGCCCCTGATGACGATTTCGGCTCGATCCACCAGGCGGCGCCTCACGACAGAGGACCCTCCAAACCTCGACGCGTGCGTCGAAGTCTGCGCTGCGTCAACGGTCGCCTGTGAGCGGGTGGCGCAGCTGTACAGCCCCTGGGTCACGTGCACCGTCGCGAGTCATCGCCTGAGCGACGCCTGCACGGAACTACAAGTCGCCCTGTCTGCCCGATAGGAGTCCGATCCCGTATCCGGTGACAGTTCACGGGCGGCTTCTTCGGCGATAACAGCTCCTGTTGCCGTCCTGGTTTTGGCGCTCTGAGAGGATAAACGCATGGTGCAGCGAAAGCTCGGCGACGTTGGTAGGCGGATCGGTCTGATTCGTTGGTTGCGAGAAGGTGAGGAGTGGTTGCCGGAGATAGTTGTGGGCACAGTTATCGATCGCGCAGGCGGGGTCTGGCACCTCGATGTGAAAGGGGAGACTCGCGTGCTGAACGAGTCCGATTGGTCGATGTACCAGCCCTAACGCACCAGGACTACCGTATGAGGCTTGGCACCCCGTATACGCGGCCGCCAGTCGCGTCGTCGGAGATGAGCTGGATTGAGCGGACAGGGCGGGTGCCGGATGGGCGCTTGCCAAGTCCCCGACGCAAGTTCAATGAGGGATCCGCATCGGACGCCCGGGCCAGTCGGCGACTACAACGCCGAGGGTGTCGGCCCGTCGGCTGCTACGAGAGAAGTTCCTCCACGGCGTATTCGAGAATTCCTATGTCGATTCGGATGCGGCCGATGCAATTTTCGGCGCCTCGGAATTTCGAGCCGCCGGCGAAGCGGCCCAGCGCGTATCCATCACGATCCAAACGAATGAACTGACGGCGAACGGCACCCTCGATCCGATCACGACGTCGGCCGCCGCGGTCGTGGCGAACTGGGGTGCGAGCCCCGAAGCTCTGCTGGACATCCCGACCGGCGAAGCCGCAGCGCAGGGCAAGCTGCCGTTCGAACTCCCGCGAAATATGGCGGCGGTCCTGGCATCCCGCCCCGACTTGCCGTTCGACACGGCTGACCCGTTGTTCCGATTTGGACATGGACTCACCTCTAGGGGCTCTCAGGGAGGCGCCCGCGAGTTGTGGCCGGCGGCCACAACTCGGGGTCTGCCCAGTCAGCTCGTTCAGGTCTGCCGAAAGTGAACGGGCGCGGGTACGCATGTGGCGGAGCTTAGGCGGGAACTGTGTAGCTGCCGGCCCGGACATCCTCGGTCAAGGAGACACCCGACGGGGTCCACCGGAAGGTGCTTTGCGCCTTCCCGCCGACGGCATCGTTGGTGCTGGACATCAGCTGCGCCAACCACTCGACGTTCTGGGCGATCGTCTCGTAGCTGACCGACACCGCGGGAGCCCCGGTCAGTTCGCCAATCGCTTCTACGAGGTCGCGGAACGAGAATGGTGTCGACGAGACGGCATTGAAGATCCCGGCGACCGGCATAAACAGGGCAAGCACATACAGATCAATGATGTCGTCCACGTGCACCGGTGTCCACGTGTTGGCGCCGTCGCCGATGTAGGTGGCGGCTCCCCGGGAGACGGCGCCCTGGATCATATTCGCCACGGTGCCGGGGCCGTCGTGACCATAAATTAGTCCCGCGTGAACAACGATGCCCGTGACGTTCGGGGCATCCAGGTTAAGCTTCTCGGCGAGAGCCTTGACGGGCTGCACGCTGGCCGCCGGAAGTGGGGCGTTCTCAGTCATGTGAGCAGTCGGGTCGAATCCGTAAATTAAAGTCGAGCTCGTAAAGGTGATCGTCTTGGCCGACCTCGCAGTGTTCGCACCTGCTTGCGGGCGTCCTGATCGGCCAGGACCGCCGGTATGGGTGCGTCAACCTGACAGGGGGGTGGTGCGCGCATCACTTGGGGCGTGATGGTGCGGCCTGTCTTCTTCAGCGCCGTCAGCGGCCGATCCGACTTGATTCTTGCGTTCAGCGCACTGGTATTTATCATTTAGCCAACGCTAAACAGGTGACGTCCAGCCGCATCGGTTAAGAAAGAGGGTTGTCCGAGCTTGCCACGATGTTGTACACCAGCCAGTTGGAGGTGGCGCCATCACAGATGCTGAGATCAGCCACATCAACCAGAAGGTCTTCGCTACTTTGAGGCAGACGGATCCGCAGTGTTGCCGCTCCGAGCAGCGGGCAACCCTGGTAGAGGTTTTGGCCGGCGACTTTGAGCATGACGTAGGCGGCGTGCTTCGGTTTTACCGTGAGCGTCCGTGCTGGGATCGTGGTTCTTTCTACGGCCGGGTCGCCGATAACGTTCCCGTTGACATCGAGCAGGGCCACATCTGGAAATCCGAACACTTCGCAGTCAGTGGTGCCGGTGTTGGCGAGCCTCACGTAAGTCAGGGCTGTGTTTTGCGGGTGGTCAGGGTCGAGGGATTTACGGGAGGCAGCAAACTCGCAGCTGCCCGTCGTGGCATCTACCGTCGGTGCCGACATCGCCGGTCTTTCATTGGCCCAGGTCGGCGAACAGCCCGTTAGTACCGCCAGAATGATCAACGCTGTCGCACCCGTCAGTGCGATGGTGGATCGACGAGGTCGACCGTTCATTGGAATCCCCCCAGACCAAGTCATCTAGCAGAACTATACAGCTGATCAGCGCGAAAAGTTGGGGAACTCTTAGTCCCTCAGAGACTCAGCACTCGCCCAGCTTCCCCGTATCTCGAGGGACAACTCGCTGGTCGCCCCAGACGTGCGTCGTTAGGTTCCAGGCTGGGCCTTCTGGGTCGGCCTGGGCTTCGGCTATGACAGGCGCGGGTGCGTTCCTTCTACCCTGGCAAGCGCGGCAAGCGCAGCGCTCAACCGCTCGGCGTCCACTCGTGGGTGAGGATCACGTCTCGAAGATCGCGGGAGCGCTACGCGCGTTTCTCCTCCATGATGCCGAACCGTTCGCCCTCATCGCCCGGTAAGCGTCCGGGAATCGATCGTCTGGCAGGGCACTCCCCCAGTCCAAGGTCGTTAGCCGAGGGCGGCGCGGCTATCGAGCAGGGCCTGACGGCTGTCCAGGCGCAGTTCTAGTTCCATCATCACGACGCCGGCGAGGCCTTCCAGAGTGGCCATCTCGGCGCTCGTGAAGTCCCGGGGCGTGTGGTCGATTAGGCACAAGGTGCCGACGTTGTGTCCGTCCCGAGTGGTGAGCGGAACGCCGGCATAGAACTGTAGACCCATTTCGCCGATCACCAGGGGGTTAGCGAGCGCTCGGGGATCGATCCGGGCATCTGTCACCACCCAGGGCTTGTCTTGCAGGATGGCGGAGGCGCACAGTCCGGCGTCGCGGTCGATCTGTTCAACGGCCAACCCGTGTCGCGATTTGAACCAGATCCGATCGTGGTCCACCACGCTGACGAGCGCGATCGGAACCCTAAAGGCGCGGGCGGCCAACGCGGTGATCTGGTCGAAAGTGTCGTCGGGCGGGGTGTCTAGTAGGTCGTAGCGTCTGACGGCGATCATCCGACCCTCTTCGTCCGCGGCGTCAGGAGCCCCGGGCCGGGTGGCCGTCAGTTGCAGAGGTGCATTGGCGCGGTGCCGCCCTGAGCTGCCGGCGATCAGCTGCCGCAGCGCGAGCACCAAATCGTCCACCAACGGCCTGTCCCGAGGGTCGCGCGCAGTCATCGCGGCGATCAGGCCGGCCCAGGCGGCTGGCACAGTTTCGGGAATGGCCGGATCCTTCATAAGTCGGGCCAGAGCCGACGGTACTGCCTGGCCGGGGAAGGCGATTTCGCCAGTGAAACACTCCAGTAGAACCAGTCCCAGCGTATACACGTCACTGGCTGGCCCGACCTGGTCACCCAGGCCTGCTCGGGGCTCATGTAGTGGGCACTGCCGGTGGCCGCTCCATCCGCGGTATAGCGCCGGGAATCGGCGAGCAAGGCGATGCCGAAATCGGCGAGCTTAGCTCGGGTACGCGAGTCGTCGCCGTTGTAGTTGACGAGCAGCACGTTGGCGGGTTTGATGTCCCGGTGCACAACGCCGCGCGAGTGGATGTATTCCAGGCCTTCTGCGAGATCCTGAGCCAGCTGGGCGATTTGACGCAAGGGCAACGGGCTGCGGGCGAGCCGACGCTGCAGGTCGGCGCCCTCGACGAGCTCCATCACCAGGTAAATACGCGGCATCATTGGATCGCTGCGGTCAACGGCAGCGTCGAGCAGGGTGACGAGGCTGTGGTGACTAAGGGAGGCGAGGATGTTAACCTCATCCTCTTGACGCCGTACGTCGGCCGACTGGGTGGCGTCGGCGAGGAAGATCTTGATGGCCACGTGGCGGCCGAGGACTTCGTCGATGGCCTTGTAGACGGCCCCCATGCCGCCCTGGCCAAGCAGGTCAAGCAGCCGGTAACGGCCTCGCAGCAGCATACCCATTGCTGCACCATTCTCCGGCACACTGCCCGCCTTTCCTGCCGCAACTCTACCGGGCCAGATACCTGCGCCGTGGCCATGGAGACTGCGGGCGTCCTGTCGTTGTAAACCCGCAATGGGCGGGGTCGCTGCCAAGGTCTCGCGTTCGCGGCCATCCAATTCGACACACCGGCCAAGTGCACGCGCGCGGAACCACTTGTCGAATCACCCGATTGCATGCGAGATCACCCGCCCTTTTGGTTCATGATGCTCGGCCGACAGATACTCGCGATGCGCGAAGACCGGACTTTTTCCTAAATGACTGATTCTCACTGGTAGGTTCTAGCTACGTGTTGGAGCTGTCACCCCATGCGATTTAAGGGCCGTGGAACACGCGGTTGAAGAACGCGGCCACATGGTCGGAAGTCAGGGAATGGCCCACGCCCCGAAAAGTCACTCATATCAAATTGCGCGCAGCGCTTTCGGCGCCGCGTTCGGGCGCTACGGGCTGCTTTGTGAGTTCCGGTCTGGAGGCGGCATTGGAGTTTTGCGGACGGGCAACGGTGGGCCGGACGTGATACTGAGCCGCAACCCAAAGGGCGATCGCTTTGCCCACAGGGACCGTATCGATGTCGGCGCTCTCAGGAAATGGGACGTAAAGATATTGATGCTCCACGCACTCCGGGTCGATCGCGGCCAATGGTCCTCTTGGTCTCTCCGCAGACTACCGGTGCCTCAAGACATTGAGCTTGTGGGGCGCGGCCATCGGTCTAACTGGCACCTTGCGGTTAGTTCTTGGATTTCAATCGAGCCGCAAGCGACCGACCGACAGAGAATCGTCGGGCGGACGCCCCGGCCCGACGATACTCTCGGGGGCCACATTCGTCCTGGGCGCGGCTTTGAATAGTTTCGGCACCGCGGCGCCCACCCTACGAGTGCAACAAGACGTTCTAATGCGCCATGGTCAGCACATTAGGTCGTCACCTGTCCGTATACTCATCGAGTGCTTCCTGCTGATATCCCTATCCCACGCGCAGTCAGGCGCCCTTCCTTATCAACCATTGGAACCTGACGGTGCCTGACGTTATTGGTCAGTTGCTTCTTGAGAATGAGACTGACAGTGTTTTGGTTGACTTCGTAATCGCCGGAAACCAAACGGCATTCGAAATACTGGTCCGCCGCTATCGACCGATGCTGCATGGCTACGCTATGCGGACGCTGGGTTCCAATGAGGAATCTGACGACGTCGTGCAGGAAGCGTTTATCACTGCGTGGGAAAAGCTTCCGGCGTTGAAGGACGGCGTGCACCTGAAGGCTTGGCTGATGCGTGTTGTGCGTAACAAGTGCCTGGATCGACTGCGAAAACGGCGCCCCGTCACCGTCGAGATTGACGAGAATATGCCGGCACTCTTGGACAGCCCCTTCGACGTAGTTGAAACCCTCCTGCACAATGAGGCCTTGTCGCTGGCCCTATCCGGATTGCCAACGAATCAGCGTCGAGCCTGGGTTATGCGCGAGTTTTCGGGTGCTAGCTACAACGTAATAGCTAGCGAGTTAGGCGTTCCGGAATCAACGGTTCGTGGCCTACTTGCTCGATCACGCCACACTCTCGCTCGGGAGTTGGCAGCATGGCACTAAACACCCAGCTTCGCAGCCGTACCCCTGGTGGCTTCCGCGCATAAAGGCGGGCCCTAAGCCAGACTCGTGGCCAAACGACCGCGCGTCGGTACGAGATGCAAGAGCGGTCGTTTTGAAGTCATCTCCTCGCCGCGTTGAGCGCACCCGCGCTGGTCAGTAGCCTGCTAAGTACGGCGATCACGCTCGCAAGCGTCATCGTTGGCGCGAGATTGTTCCGCGGTCGAGGCGAACCGGTCGCGCCCCGTCGGCCTTGGTGGAAAATGACCGCTCGACCGAGCTATCGGCATGGAGGCGGCGATATCCTCTCCTTGCCGGGTACGAAGACATGGCACTTGGCGCGCAACGGACTCATCGCTCTACAGCAGCCAAAGCCTTGTCGATGGTGAGCCCGGACTCAGCGCCCTTGACGCCATCGAACCAACGCACGACGCCGTTAGCGGTTTGAGCTCGTCGGACGAGGGCGGCGGACTCCGCCGCCATTTGAGCAGTCCGGCTACCTGTCCTGCCGGGCCCACGGCGTGAAGACCAGGCGCACCGGTGCCGTCTTTGCCTTTGTAAGGCGTGCCGTTAATCGCTTCCACGTGCCAGGTGTCCAACTGCTCGAAGACCTGCGCGAGCGCGTCTTGGGCGGCTTGGAGGTTGCACAACAGGTCGTAGGAGTCGGATGGGCGCAGAACGGTACGAATGGAGTGTGCAGCTTTTGCGTCATAGCGAGTAGCTCGTCTGCGAGCTCGGTTTGTGGGCCTCTTCATTGACTACCGTGGCATCTCCTGGCCTGTCGGTCGTGGTTCGTGAGTTATGGATGCGTGCCGAGGTTCGGTGTATCGTTCGCGCGGTGTCGACACCGAGGAACTGCGAAAGCTCAGCCGCGACTCTGAGAAAACACAGGCTCCTCGAGTCGCTCCTGCTCGCCGCCATTGAAGTGTCCGGCAGTAGTCGCCCGACATCGCTCTTCCCGACCGCGCACTCGAACCAGTGTGATCAAGGTCGCGGGGCCTGCAACGAGGAACTTCAGCGAGTTCCACGCAAACAGCAACGCAAAGAGGTTCAGCCAGCCCGCGCCGCTATTGTCAGCCAGACCAGCACACAACACCATCGCGAATGTGTATGGGACCGCAAGAAGTGTCGCAGGCAGGCCCCACTTCAGACCGCGGCGAGTGTGGATGGCAGCGAGCGCGATGTTGGTCGGCATGAACCGCCGCACGACGTAGTAGGCGCGGGCCGTTACGCCCAGGATAAGTCCGAACATGCTTGAGCCTTCCTGATGTTCGGCGACGAGAACCTGGAAGGACTGCCTATTGGAGGGAACGTCGTGCCGTCACTGCAAGTGGCGGCGCACATGAGGTCGCTTGATTCGAGTTTAGAACTGGATGCCTGATGTCGGAAGCCCCAAGCTGACGCGCTGATGAGGTGCATCGGAGGCCGGGAGCCGATCCGCGAGGCGCCGAGCTCGTCTGAGCGCTGCGTGAGCGCGATCCCTGTCGAGCTGTTGGGCAGTCGATTGCGGTGGCGGGCCAAGAGCACTCGCGCTGACGATCTCGTATCGGTCCCGGTAGGCCGCGACGGTGCGTCCGAACTGGCGCCAAGCGCCATCCTCGGATTCCCGTGGTGCCGCCCCAAGGTGTTTCGTCCACGCCTCCGTCGCTACCAGCGAGGCTGCCAGGCATGCCGCTGCTCGGGCCTCCATCAGGTCGCTGCGCTCGGTGAGTGCTCGGTGAAGGTCAGCGCGCATCGGCCCGGAGGCTCGCGGAATGAGCCCGGCGATTAGTCGCGGCGTTTTGCGCGAGCGACCCGGCCCGGTTTCACGGGCGGTCACCGACGACACTCGGGCCCGAAGAACGGCAGCAATGTCTTGAGCATCCTCGACACCGCGAACCGCGACGACGTGCTTAAGTAGGCGCTCGATGTCGAAGTGGTGTGCCTCGGCGCGACGGAGTTCGGCGGTCAGCGGGCCGAACGCATCCGAGGCGACAACGCTATCGGCGTGCACCTGCGACAGCCCACTCTCGCGCACCATAGACACCCACCTGTCGTGCTGAGCCGCCGCCGCGATGGTCTCGTACTCTGCAGCAAGCTGGGCGATCGATCCCCACGAATCCTGCTCCCCCGCGATCGTCTCATGTGCAGACAGTTCAGCACCCACGTGCTGCAGAACACCATAGAGGATGCTTTGCGCCGTGGCTTCGGGGTTATCGCCAGGTCGAGGTCCGACGTGAGCATCATCGGGTCGATCCACGGCCACATACGCGGTATTCGCCTTCCGGCCACGCGTCATCGCCACATAGAAGTTCTCCCTCGTCATGCCCGACGCAACAACAGTATGAGCGGTTTCCGTCGTCATGCCTTGGGCCCGATGAGAGGTGACCGCGTAGCCGAGTTCCAGGTGTCGCATGGTGTACTCGGCAGGGAGGAGAACCGTGCTCCCCCACCGTCGGCCGTGCCGTCGGACCTCAGCGGAGCCATTTCGGTGCACACTGATCACGGTCCACCTGTCGCCGTTGCGCACCCAAGATCTTGCCGCGCAAAGACGCCGTTCATTCCGGCGCGTGATTACCGTGTCACCGACCGCCGCTCGGGTTCCGTTATGCAGGGTTATCTCCCGAAGCGCATCCACGCGCCCCTCCAGGATTAGTTCAGTCCGGGCGCGGACATTCAACGTGGCAACTGCCTCGAGCGAGTCGCTAATGAGCACCGTGGTCTTGCCGGCTCGAGCATCGGTGCGCCAGGCCTCAAACGCAGCATCTGCCATTGACTCGGTGTTGCCCTCACGCACGCGATCGTGCCCGACGTAGAGGTCGATCGACTCCGGGTCACCGTGACGCAGGCCGAGTGATGCCGACTTCTCCCATTCATGGACGAAGCGGTGAACGTCAAGAAGTTCAGGCGCATCCGCTCGATCGTGAACCAGCAGGGACAACGCCCCTCCCGCATCGACCGACTGGAGCTGGGCGTAGTCGCCCACGAGGAGAACTTTCGCGCCAGCGCCCGCGGCGAGCGCGGTAACCCGGTCCAACGGCAAGGTCCCCGCCAACGATGCCTCGTCAATGATCACCAGCTGGCCAGCGCGGAATGTCGCTCCGTGCTCGAGATGGTTCTTCCACCACTTCGCCAGATTTTCGGTCGTAATGCCCAAGTCATCCGCGAGCACCTGAGCGGCGGAAGCAGAGGGAGCCAGCCCGACCACGCAACCCGCACCGTGGGCCGATTCCCATGCCCGCCGGAGCGTGCTCATCGCTGTAGTCTTACCCGCGCCAGCCGGCCCCACCAGGACGTCGAGCACCCGCCCGGATTCGACAATCGCGGTCAGCGCCTCCATCTGATCGGCGGCAAGTACGCCGCCACCGGGCAGAACCCGTCGCTCAGAAGATCGGAGTGTGGTCGCTGGTATCCGTGGGCCAGTCGTATCACGAGCCCGGTTGAGCAACCGACTCTCGGCGTCCAGCAACTCCGTGGAAGTGAAGACCGCGGAGTGTTTGGGACGGAAGACAGTCGTGCCGTCACCCCGTTGGAATGGTGCTGGGCTCGACGCCAATTCCGGAGGCGTGATCTGCAATGACGCGAACTCGGCGGCATCCACCACCAGGCCGACAACAGTTTCTCGATCGGATGCCGATGCGAAACGGTACTGCATGGTTTGGCGGGCGGCTTCGGCCAGGAGATTCCAGTGGCGCCAGGTCGCACGCCTTTCGCCGACCGCACGCACCACCTTCAACCCGAGTGCGCCGATGGTGTCAAGGGGCACGTCGGTCTCGTAAAGGACCACCGGTGACGGCCCCACCTCCGCTGCACTCGCCTGGGGCACGGCCTTATGGCCCAGCACACGCTGGGCGCGTTCACGCCACTCTGCGGTGAGTTCAGCCAGAGACCGCAATGTCTTCGTAGGTCGAGTGGACAGAGTAGCCTGCGCGCGAAGCCTGGTGATTGTGACCGGGTTGGGACGGTGACCGTGACTACCCACATATGCCTCGATTAACCGGTCGGTCTCGACATCTATGTGTCTGGACCTCGTGGAGAACGCGGAGACGAGCGCCTCGGGAACGGAGCTGATTGCCCATGCTGGGTGACGGTCTCTGCCTCGCTCGCGCGTTTCCCACCTCACGCAAATCGAGCGCGTAAGGGCGTCCGCAAACAAGGTCTCGTGCAATTCGGATAGGGCCACGACAGCCGCATGCATTGGTCGACCGTCGAGGGATCGCCACCGTCCATCCAGCACGGCTTGCACCTTGTTGCTGATTACGACATGCGTGTGCAGGTGCGGATCACCCGCCCTACTGTCAAAGTGATCGAAGGCCGTCGCGATCAAGCCGCTCACATCCACCTGGGCAACGGCGCCGTCGTGGACCGCTACGCCAGTCCTCGTGGCGGCAACCTCGCGCTCCATGTACGCGAAAACCTCGGCGACCGCCGCATGATGCGCATCCACGATCTGCGCTTGGGTCGCTGCGTCTGCGACACCCCAGAGGATGCTCGCCGACTTGGGGATTGAAAATGTGAAGTCGTACCCGGCGACTGCGCGCCGCCGACGTGCTACCTGGTCGCTTCCCGCCGGGGCCACGTCCGACGCGACCGAGGTTTGATAGACGGGATACGCGCGTCCCAATGGTGCGCCAGTGACCGGGTCCCTCCCCCTACCAACCAACAGCTGTAATTCCGCCTCTGTGACTTCGGCGCCTTCGACAATGCGCCCCATCCCGAGGCTCGGGATGCCGCTGCCCATCCATCGTCCTGGCGGGGTGCCCTTCGCGCTGTAGTACCGGGTCAGTGGCGTTGACAACGACCGATCGCCGTCGCCAGCAGCGATGGTGCGGAGCAGGTACTTGTAACCCTCACCAGCGCTCATCACCCGCATAGACACCGTCATTGAAACACACCGCCTCCGGGAGAGAGGTGCGCCGCCTCGATCTGCAAGAGGCGTGGTAATACGGTTAGGGGACTCCGAGGCTCGCCCAACGGAGTGTTTCACTCACCGCTGGCTGGTGTCGGTATTCTGCCTGCCGCCTTGTCGGCAACCCGTCCAGACAAGGGTGATCGAGAATAATCGGCCCAGCGATGAGTGCGAACGTCGACTGGTTATGTCGATCGCATTCCGGCTATTTCTTCCAACGCGGTGCAATGCTTTGCGCATTGACCTTCTTCAGCGTATGGGCCACCGGCCCGGGCGTGTTGCAGACAACTCTTTCACTAAGCTCAACCGAGTCCATGTCCCACTCGGCTCACACCCCTCGAACCCAAAAGGAACCCACTAAATGTCCCGCAACGCCCGGAAATACGGCCTTGGTAAGTTCCTGCTCGATGTCATTCTGGTCCTTATCACGGGTGGTCTGTGGCTGATCTGGATCTTCGTGCGGGAACTCAGAGGTCTTCGTCGTTAGTTCACGCGGATCTAATCCGCGGCTGTCACGCTAGGGATTCAGCTTCACCTCGATCTTGCTTCGCGCAGAGTCGACATCTGGGTTGAGCTCGATCACGGTGGGCTACCTCAGCTCATTTTGGTCAGGGAAGTCAGCCAAGCGTGGAGAGCTGCCCTCCAGCGAACGGGATCCGAATTCCAGCTCATGGTGTGGTCTGCGTCGAATGGCTCAAGGTCGACGATGTCGGGTCGCCGTTCGCTAAGCCGATTCGATACTTCGAACGGAGATGAACTGTCCTGGCGGCCATGCAGGATGAGAGTCGGCACGGTCAGCTCGTCAGTTCGCGCAATCCAGTTAAGCCTGCTCAGGGTGATGGGCTTGGGGAGACCGGTCAAGCGTGCCAGCGGCCAAGAGTTCAGCCACGGCAGGGCAAGGGTGCCGGTCCATGCAGGCAGGCCGGCCCGTGCGCAGTTCGCTCTGATCGTCGACACCCAATCGAGGACAGGTGACTCAAGCACGAGGCCATTCACTACCACCCCAAACTCTGGGTCCTTAGCAAGCTGGAGTGCGATGACAGCGCCCATAGACCATCCGAACAGGATGACGCTGCGTGCGCCGTTCTCGCGGGCGAACCGCACAGCAGCGCGGACGTCATCCGTTTCGGCAGCACCGAGCTCGGATCGTCCAGCTCCTACAGTGGGGCCTACGCCGTCATTGCGGTACGTCACGACAAGCGAGGGCAAACCCGCTTCCGCGGCGACTTGCACCCCACGAAGCGTTCCAGCGCGCGGGCTCCCGAGACCGTGGATATGGATGGCCCACGTCGTCGATGGGCCGGCTGGCGGGCGGATGAGCCACGCTGGCGCGGGCCCAACATCTGTCGGCACCCAGACGTCCTTCGCCGCCAAACCGGCTTCCGCGGGGGTCGAGAAGAAGATTCCGCTCCAGGAGGCTTTGTCGCCTGCTCTTAGCTCTCCGCTCAGGTCTTCCACCACGCGGCCGACGCGCCCTGTCCCACGGTCCACTATGCCCTTCGACAGCCGAACCCAGCCGCCGTTCTCGAGAATGAGGCAATAGATGCCGGATGCGCCGGTGTGAGTCGTCCGATCGAGAACGACGATGGTCCGCTCGCCCGTTTTCTCGACCCCACGGACGGTGAGGTCATACGTTCGGCCCCCCGCGGGCGCGGTCAAGTTCCTCGCGATCACGAGCCCCAGCCCGGCGAGCGTCCCACCAACAGCGGCCACCGCACCGGCCATCGCCCAGCCGGCTTTCATGGCGCCAACTTTTCATCTCCGTTTGTCGTGGGCAAAGCGGCGGCCAGCGAGCCGGCCTGCCCCGCCCCGACAAGGTGGAGCTCGGCGCGCTCGATGAGCTCTCTCTCGGGCTCGCTGACTGCAAAGTTCACCCGCGAGTCGATCATCGCGTCGCGGATCTCGACGACCTGACGATGGAGCACCGTGTCGGGTTCGTCCGCAGGGACCGCGACATGCTGGTTTTGGCTGATTCCTGGGCGCGCCTTGGTCGCTTCTGCCCAGATCGGCCTGAGATCGTCGACCAGCTTCCGGGTCCGTCGTTCGCGAGAACGGGCCTGCAAAGTGCGAGCAGCCGGTTGGCCAGCGAAGCCGAGACAGAGAAAAAGAAACGCCAGTAGTCGTAGTGGTTCGTATGTGACGGCGATCTCCGCCATCAGGTCCAGATCGTTGAAGACGTGGGCGAGGTCCATAGCGATGACGACGACGCTCAGAACCACACCAAGGAAGCTTCCGATAAGCAAAGAAGCTGGAGGCAACTTCTGGACACCCTCGATGTTGCGGAACTGCCGGGCAGCGAGAACTGCCATCGCGGAGAGGACGACCCCGTAGTAAACGAATTGGATCATTGAGTAGACAGCAGCCGCGGGTTGATCACCGAGTTCGAGCATGAAGTTCGTGGTGGTCCCGCCGAGGTCGATGAGAGAGAAGGCGACGACCGCACTCAAGATTGCGGTCACAAGGGCGACCCGCCCGAGCGCGAGCCTGACCGCCCTCGGCTGGCGCTCGGATGCCTTCATCACTCCGCGACCTAAGAAGAAGACACCGATCATCAACGCAACGTCCGCCACAAGGGTCACGAGGTTATCGCCGCCGGCCAGTCTGTCGAGAACCCGATAGACGGGGTCAGTATTTAGTGTCATCGCGACTGCGATCGTCAGCGCCGCGTAGGTGATGTTCCGTTCGGCACGACCACGCCGCAGGATAAGCAGGCTCGCAGCGAGTAACCACATGGCTGCGGCAACGAGGACGACAGTCATCCGAAGGTCTCCAAGTACCGAGAGTTGTGCATCGCCGACCCACGGATTGCAGCGGCGAGGCGGTCGGCAAGCGTCTCCGCAATGACTTCCTCGGCGGTGTCTAGATCCTGGCGCCTGAGTAACCGGGCCCGAATCTGAGGCGGGATGTCTGGCAGCAGGAAGTCCGGCGCTTCGGGATCATGGTTGGCATCGTGACCGAGAATCATGTGCGCCAATTCGTGAAGCACGAACTGCTGCCGATGCAGCGCCGAGTCACTGCTGGCGTGCAGGATCAAGTCTTCCCCGTCCGCCACGAGCCAAACCGCACACAAGCCGTCCTGATCGCCAAGGTCCGCGAGTTCAACGATTCGGAGTCGACGGTGCCGGCTCCTCTGCACGGCGCCTACGAGTTCGTCGAATGTGAAGTTGTCCCCAAGAGCGAGGTCGTCAACAGCCGTCGACACGCTCACGTCCTTGTTCACTGCGTCTTCACCTCAATTCATGCGTTATCTTGGGCTCATCTCCGGCACGATTCTCGTACGCTTCTGGAGATTTCGGAGAGATCTCCGCATCCAAGAACCTGCTGATCGCTTGCAGCGCTCCAGGGGAAATGTCTCCCAGGGTGCGAGCTGCATAGGTCTTGATTCGGGCGGCTCGCATTGCGCGAACGAGGTCGAGCTGAGCGCTCACCTTTGCGGGAATGTCAGCATCGGCGGCACCCGTGATGAACGCGGGATCGACGTCGAAGAATGCGGCCAGGCCGTCGAATAGTGGAAGGTCTTGTACATACCGGTGACCGTTGACCATGTACGTCCATCGCGACCGCGAGAGGTTCGTGCCGCGCTCTTCGAGGTACGTGGCGATCTGGGCGAAGGTCGGCTCGCTCCCCGTCTCCGCGGTCGCAACGTCGAGCAGCAGCCGGAGGCGTTTTGCGAGATTCTCGGCGGCTGTTTGGTCATCTTCATCGGTCATAGACAGACCCTCTCGCCCTGCGCCCTGGCCCGGTCATTGTCGGCGGTCACTCGAGGCCTTGGGAGTGCTCAATCTAGTCTTTGAGCATGACCAACGCAATGGTTGCGCATGCTCAAATGTGGTGCTAAAACGAACCTGAGACCAATTGAGCATGCTCAACGGAGACGACTCGCCAAGGGCGCTGGCATGGCGAGGCGCACCTCTGTGTCAGCCACACACCAGTGTTGGCAGCCACTTGGGAAGGTGATCGATGTGTCGACGAAACCGCAAGCGCGACAAGACTGGGATGCGAAGCTCGCGAGCCTTCACGAACGCCTGGTTGCCTCGGTCGAGGAGCTCGTCAATGGAGATGAGTGGAGCCGCGCCCTTGAGTTCTCCGCTCGCTTTCGATCACGGTCTTTCAACAACTCACTATTGATCTGGGCGCAGCATTCAGAAGCGCACGAACGTGGAACCGTCCCGACTGAACTCCCGAGCTACGTGGCCGGGTTCCGGCACTGGCAAGCGCTCGGGCGACACGTGATCGCCGGGCAAAAGGGTTACATGATCTTCGCGCCCCTCACCGCGCGTTTCGCGAGCTCCTCCCCCATCGACATGAGTTCGTGGCGGCGGCTTAGCCGAAACGAGCGGCCTCGAGCCGGTGAGGTCGTACGCCAGCGAATGGTCGGAGCCCGACCCGCATACGTGTGGGATGTCACCCAAACCGAGGGGTCGCCGATCCCTGAGCATCCCGGGCCGATCATGCTCCGAGGCGAGGCGCCCAAGGGACTCTGGGATGGCCTTCGAGCGCTCATCCAAGAGTCTGGCTTCGCTGTCGTGTTGGTACCGGATGCCGCCGCGATCAATGAAGCAAACGGCCTGACCGACTTCGTGCGCCGAGTCGTTTCGGTGCGAGCTGACATGGATCCTGCGGCCGGGGTGAAGACGCTCAGCCACGAACTGGCGCACATCAGGATGCACGATCTCGACGCTGGCGCACTGTCGCTCCGCGGGGTGAGTGAAGTAGAAGCGGAGTCAGTCGCACTGATGATCGGCGCGGCACACGGGATGGATACAAGCGACTACACGATTCCGTACGTGTCCGCTTGGGCCAGCTCCGTGCCCGACAAGACCGAGACCGAGGTTATCCAGGCGACTGGCGAGCGCGTGCGTCGGGTGGCCGTCGCGATTCTCGACCGGCTCTCGACCGATCAAATAGGGGCCGGCGATCCTCCCGAGTTGGGCCTGTCTCAACCGGTCGGGCATTCAGAAGTCACAGTGCCGGATGCCCTCGATCACCGGTCGGAGCGGCTCGGAGTCAGGACACTCTGATGGATATCGTCGACGTGCTGCTCGACACAAGACAATCTTCGCTGGGAAGCGCGGCTCTCTCCTTCGCGCGGGCAGCTATCCCGATCTTCCCGTGTGCCAGAGGGGGCAAACGTCCGCTCACTCATGCCGGTTTTCACGAAGCAAGCTCTGACTTAGACCAAGTGCGGGCTTGGTGGGCCCGCTGGCCCTCTGCGAATATCGGGATGCCGACGGGCAGCCCATCTGGTTTCGATGTGGTCGATATCGACGTCACAGCCGCGAGTTCGGGTTTCGTTGCGTATGCGCGTGCGAGTGCCGCCGGGCTCGTCGACAGTGAACTGGCCCGGGTGCGTACCCCTTCCCGCGGAATGCACGTCTACTTCCCCGCGCTGATGAGCCGCCCTCAACGATGCTGGCAAGCTGCAGCTGCGCACATCGACTTTCGTGGCGACGGCGGCTACGTCATTGTGCCTCCCTCGAGACTGGCGACACCCAACGGCCGATTCAGCTACCGCCTCGACTCACTCTCAGCGGCGGACTCGAAGCCGGTCGACGCCATCGCCCTCCGGGAGTTCTTTGCACCCAGACCGCCTCGGGCGGTATCGAGGCCGGAGGTGCTCGCCTCGGCTGAGCCTCAGCGACTGGCGCAGTGGGTCAGCGACCTCGCCGAGGGCGAACGAAACAGAGGCCTGTTCTGGGCGGCCTGCCGACTTGTGGAGGCTGGGTTTGTGCCCGCGGACATTGACGCTGCGCTGGCTCCGGCTGCAGAGTCCGCGGGGCTGCCGACTGCGGAAATCACAGCGACTATCCGGTCCGCGAGCCGGCCGGCCACCCCACATGCGCCCGGCGCACAAAGCGAGCAATGGTGCGACCCAGGAGCTCAGGTACGCGGGCGAGGTGACGCGCCGTGCCTGGGATGACATTTCGCACTCACGGCGACGTCTTGCCATCCTCAGAGCGTTGCCATCCAGGTAAGTGTCGTCACTCCTGTAGTTCAAACCATCGAAATGAGGGAGGACCAAAGCCATGGCTAGGGATGAGTTCGACGAGGTAGGCGAATCAGCAGCTATCGAGACCCTCGGCGAAACGCAGCCGCAGCATCCATTGCCCGCAGAGGATCCCGTTCGCTCTGATGTAGCAGCTTCGCACAACGAAGCGGACAGACGATTACTCTTCACTGGCAAGGAAAAGCGCTCCCCCGGTGGCGACGTCAACTGGGTTCGCGCCTCGGATCTACTCAGCAGCAGCACCGGGCGTATGGCCGGTCGGGGCATCGACTTTGAGGCGGAGCTCGCACGCCGGATGCGCAGGACCCCGGCCACCACTCGCCGCGCAATACGCGACCGCGCGAGCAAGCTTCCCCCGCTCTCCGAATTCGGGCAGCGAAACGACCAGCCCCAGGTTTCACGCCCCGAGCTCGGCCGAACCTGATCTCAACGGCAGCCAGTGCGACGACGCACACCAATCCGAAGGGAGGTGCCGTGATGGAATGGACCACACACCGAGGAGCAGATTCGAGGGCGTTTCACGACTCCGAGGGACTGCGAACGGTGCTCGCCAGGCTGCAGGCCGACGGTGGTCTCAGCTGGCGAACTGACCCCGAGGCATCCGAGCTCATGCGATACGCCGCCAAACGCTACGCAGCCCTGGCGCACAGACATGGGCTGGATCCTTGGGAGGCAGCCGCCGCTGCGTACGACGCCATGCGAGCACCGTCGGCGTTGCGGGCCGACGACCCTTGGGCGATCGTGACGAGGGCGGTGCAGGTGACCTGTATTGCGGAGGAACGTGCCCAGGGTCTTCTGTGCTCAGTGCACCAGGCACGCCGACGCAAGATCTCGAGGTACCACGATGCCGAGCGATTCAGTGATCGGGAGCACCCACTACCGGAGTATCACCCGGCGTTCCGCACGGATTCGGCCTGCCCACAGACCGACGCATCGCCGCGACCTGAAGTGGAACCGGCTGTCGAGGACGCAATCATGCTGTTCACACTGCTGGGCTGGGAGTCTGACCGAGCACGAAGCTGCGTTGAGTACATCTGTAGCAGGCTCGCGGACTCCCAATCACGCCCCTCTGCATTCGAGTGTCTGCGCCGCGACTACTCTGCCCGAGCGCACTTGGACATTCCACAGAGAGCGTGGATGTCGATGCTTCGAGCGCTCTTAGGGAACTGCGATCCGCTGCAAGCGCACACGGCTGCCAGCCGCGGCATCCTGCTTCGGTTGCTTATCGGCGAGCCACTTCGCACTCTACTTCGCGACGATGACCTCGTTTCCGACATCGTGGCCAACGCACCAGGAGTGCGAGTATGACCAACACGCCAGGCCACATCGAGCTGGAGCGGTCAATCGACTCCATTCGGATAGGTTCGCGCCACCGCAATGACCTCGGCGACATAGACGCACTCGCGGCCTCGATCGAGCGTCAAGGGCTCCTGCAGCCCATCACGGTGACTCCTGAAGGCACTCTTGTCTGTGGTGCTCGCCGCCTCGCCGCACTTCGGCAGCTGGGGGTACGAAGGCTCAATGTCTGGGTTCGCTCCGGCATATCGGAGCGGCTCACCCAGCTACTTGCCGAGCAAGACGACAACGCTTTTCACAAAGAACTGAGCCCGACTGAGGCGGCCACTCTCTACCGCGAGGTCAAGGTCCTTTTGGCCGAGGACGCAAGGCGTCGTCAGGAAGCCTCGCGATTCGGCTCCGAACAAGAAAATCCCAGGTCACACGGTGCTGCCGCAACGGCATCACCGTCAACTCAGCTTGATGGGCCTGCCCGCACCCAAGCTGCTCTCTTCGTCACTGGGCGCCGCTCTTACACGATGCTCGAACGGATAGGCGAGCTGCAACGAATCGCCGCTGATGAGAGCCTCGACGACGCACTGCGAAGTCGCGCAACGGCCGAGCTCGACTCGATCCACAACGGAGGCTCGGTTTCCTCTGCACAACACAGGATGAACACTCAAGTTGCTGTACTCGAACTTGAGCGGATGGCCGCAGACCCCGGACAGCCTGTTGGCATCCGCGAAGCCTCGTCGGCGGGTGCGACACGGGTCCACGCTGCTGCTCCCATGACCCCGGATGCCGACCTGGAACGTCTGGCTCAAGATGCGCTGGCACGCGCCAAAACCGCAACCAAGTCCAAGAAGACTCGAGCGATTGCCACAACTGACGCGAAACTGCCTGTCCGTTCTTTCGTCTTCCTTTGGCACGATATGGGTGAATGGTGGCTGCGCTACGACGTCGAGGAGATCTCGGCCCAGCTCACGGACGGGCAATGGGAGCAGTTCGAAGAGACGTTGGCAGGCACCATCGCTTTCGCTGAGCAGCTACGCCGTATGCGCGACGTTTCCCTCGGCTCAAGTCAGCTATCGGCAAGCCGATGATCCGGTACAAGACGCACTACGGTACCTGGAACTGAGGGCCTGAAATGCCCCTCGTTCACCAGCGCCGCTTCATCATTGCAGTCATCTGCGGCGGCCTCACGCTAATTCTGCTCATGGCGATCGGCCTGTACGGCCTGATCCGAGGCCCCGAGAGGGCGAGTCCCCCGGACCGGCTCGCGGTCGAGACATCCGCCCCGTCGGTCTCGCCTGGACGCGCCGATGAACCTCGGCCGGTGCTCCTGACGTCGAACGCCGAGCTCTTCGCCAGCAGCGTGGCTCGAGCCTTGTTCAATTGGGACACCCGGCACGAGGGTGGCCCTGCCGAATGGGGGCAGGCGCCGCTCGACGTCGCCGACGCGGAAGAGGCGCCAGCCCTGGCGTCCGACGTTCGCGGCTACCTGCCCAGCCCTGAGATGTGGGAGCGCTTGAGCGCTTACGGGACCCAACAACGGCTCGACGTGGAGTCAATCGCCGTCCCCGAGTCGTGGTCCACTGCACTGCAACAAGCCACGGCAGGACAGCTTCCACCAGGTGCAACGGCAATAACGATCATGGGAACTAGTCACCGAGTGGGTACGTGGAATACCGAAGTCATCCGTACAGAGCGTCCGGTGGCGTTCACTATTTTCGTTGCGTGCCGGGAAGGACAACCGTGTGTGCTCCTTCGGCTTTCGCAGCTCGACCGTCCTTTGAAGTGATTGAGCG
This sequence comes from Cryobacterium sp. TMT4-31, assembly GCF_004403385.1. Classification (NCBI taxonomy): domain Bacteria; kingdom Bacillati; phylum Actinomycetota; class Actinomycetes; order Micrococcales; family Microbacteriaceae; genus Cryobacterium; species Cryobacterium sp. TMT4-31. Next base: position 55,285 of record NZ_SOGI01000064.1, on the reverse strand, counting down.
ATGAGGAAGCTCATAGTCGTCATCGTGGTACTCATACTCGTTGGCCCCTCCATCGGGCTGGTGAGCGTGGCCACCCTGATGAACCCGGCGGCGATTTCATGCGGTTCGGGATCCCTCGCCGTCGGCAGCGTGCCCGACTCGCTGACAGCCCAGACACGCGATGGCCGTTCGATCACTCTGAACAAGAACCAGCTCACCCATGCCGCGACAATTGCCACGGTAGGGGCACAAACACCCGGTGTCGGCCGAGAGGGCGCCCTCATCGCGTTGATGGCCGCGCTCACGGAGTCAACGCTCCGGATGCTGGCCAACACCAGCGCCTATCCGGAGTCAGGGAAGTATCCAAACGACGGACTCGGCTCCGATCATGATTCCCTCGGCCTGTTTCAGATGAGATCTGTTTCAGGTTGGGGAACTGTGGCAGAGCTCATGGATCCGGACTACCAGGCACGCGCATTCTTCGGTGGGCTTTCCGGGCCGAATCGCGGGTCACCTCGCGGCCTGCTTGACATCCCGGGTTGGCAGTTACTCGATCCGGGCGAGGCCGCGCAGGCCGTCGAAGTCAGCGCCTATCCGGACCGATACCAAGACTTCCAGCCCGTCGCAGAGTCGATCCTCGCCGCGTTGACTCGATCGCAGTCGGCGAGCGCCGCCGGTTTCGACAAGATAGTTCCAGAGACATCACAGGTGGCGTTCCCGCTCCCCGACGGCACGTATACAAAGACAGACAGCTTCGGAATGCGGACGGACCCCTACAGCGGTGAATCACGGTTCCACGCCGGAAGTGACCTCGCTGCGCCCGCGGGCACGCCCATCCTCGCGGTCGCGGACGGCATCGTCAGCTTCGCCGGGCAACGCGGTACCTACGGTGGGCTGATCGTCATCGACCATACTGTCGGCGGCGAGCGCGTCGCCTCGTACTACGCCCACATGTACGACGCGGGCATCCTGGTGACCAAGGGCGACAGCATCGCAGCCGGCCAGCACGTCGGCGATGTCGGCTCAGCGGGCAAATCGACCGGTCCCCACCTACACCTAGAGATCCACCCGGGTGGAGCAGACCAACCTGCTGTGAATGCGGAGCAGTGGCTCGCCGAGAACGGCGCCGCCGGTGTCACAGGTGCAGCGGTCACCACAGCAGGATGCACACCAGAAAGGGCTGAATGAGATGGATGTCTTCCCCGACTTCGGAGCCGTCGGTGGCGCCGAAGAATTGCAGAACATCGTCGGCGCCATGCTCACCTTAGTGCTCATGATCTCGGTGCTCATGATGATCATCACTGGCGTCACTTGGGCGCTCGCCTCGGCGAGCGGCAACTTCCAAACTGCCGTCCGCGCCCGCACCGGGCTCTGGGTCGCCTGCGGTGCAGCTGCCCTGGCCGGTGCCGGTGTCGCCTGGGTCAACTTCCTAATCGATATCGGTTCAACTCTGTAACGGCCGCAGCCCCAACGGGACGCAGTGCGCTCCTGTCTGTCGTACGTCCATCGATTGAGGGAGCTGATTGTGATCGACATTGATCCGAATGGGACGGGCCTACCTGGCATCGACCAGCTGCGCACCATCGTGGGCGCGGTCATGACCATCGGCTTGGTCCTGAGCGTGCTCGCCTTGATCGTCGCGGCCATCGTCTGGGGCTTCGGGGCCAACTCGTCCAACCCGCATCTCGCTTCGCGCGGAAAGACCGGCGTGCTCGTGTCCTGCGGTGCGGCCATCATCTGCGGCGCGGCTGTGACGCTGGTCAACTTCTTCTGGGGCGTCGGCCAAGCCGTCTGACCGTGACTCAGACATGATCAAGGCAAGCCTATGAGCGTGTGCGATGTGCCGGTGATCGCGAGCGTTTGCGACGCCGTCGGTGAAGGCACTGCCTCACTGGTCGCGGCACCGTTCGATTGGCTCGCCAACGCGATGGGCTCAGCCGCCGCCTGGCTGTTCGAGTCGGTGTGGGCCGCCTTCGACACGACCACACTCGTCGACGTCACCGACCCTGGGTACATCGACGTATATAACGTTCTCTTCGGCGTCGCGGTCTTCGTCACCCTCGTGCTCTTCTGCCTGCAACTCATTACTGGGCTTATCCACCGCGACCCGACCGCGCTTGCCCGCGCCGCCACGGGCCTCGCCAAGTCGGTGCTGGGTGCTTTCGTTCTCATCACCATCACAGCGTTGCTGCTCGAGATCACTGATCAACTAACGATCGGCATCGTTCAGGCAAGTGGCAACACCATGGAAGGGATGGGCGACCGAATCGCTCTGCTCCCCGCCGGCCTCACAGCGGTCAACGTCGCTGCTCCCGGGGTTGGAGCGATCGTGACGATTTTCCTGTCTGCGCTTGCGATCAGCGCCGCGGCGATCGTCTGGTTCTCACTCCTTATCCGCAAGGCGCTGCTGCTCGTGGCGATCGTCTTCGGGCCAATCGCCCTCGCCGGCGCGACCTGGGATGCCGCCAAGGGATGGTTCGCAAAATGGGTCGCCTTCGTGATCGCGCTCATCCTGTCAAAACTCGTGCTCGTCGTGATCTTCCTGGTTGCGGTCGCCCAAGTCTCGGCACCGATCGACGCCGATCTGGCTTCGATCAGCGACCCGATCGCTGGGATCGTGCTCATGTTCATTGCCGCGTTCGCGCCGTACATCACGTACAAGTTCATCAGCTTCGTCGGGTTCGACATGTACCACGCCATGTCGAGTGAGCAGGAAGCGAAGTCGGCCCTGAACCGTCCAGTGCCTGTGCCTGCCGCACCGATGGCAGACAGCGCCAAGAAGATTCTTGGCCCGAGCGGAGGCGACGAGAAGGGGGCGACGGCTCCAACCGGTCAGACGGCGAGCACTTCTCCATCTGGGCCAGGACCCACCACCGCTTCGCCTACCGGGAGCCCCGGCCCCACTGTCGGAGCGTCCAGCCCTGCATCATCTGGCACCAGTGCTGGAGCCGGACCTGCCGTTCCGGGAGCAGCAGCCGGGGTGGGCAGCACAGGAATCGTGGTTGGAGCAGCAGTTGCCGGCGCCGCCGCGGAGGCCGGACCAGGATTCGGCAACGCGCTCGGACAGACTGCTGACACTCACACACAGGCAGTCGGTGACGCCGCCGGACCGAGCGCACCTACGCCGGAACCAGAACCCATGCAGCCAAGAACCCCCACGCCCCTAGCCGAGGTACCCGCCTCGGCATCCGGACTCGGCCGTAAGGACGTTTAGTTATGGACGCCGACGAGAACCGCGCCAAGTACCAGCTGTCCCCCGTCCAATTCTCCCGTCTGACCAAACGCGGCATCGTCCTGAGCTTGTCGCTGCCACAGTTGATTGCACTGTCGATCGGGATGCTCACTCTCGTAACAGCGCTGTACACAGCTGGCGCCTCCGGCCTAGCGTGGACAAGTCCCGTCTGGGTGACCACCGCGGTCATCGCGGGTGTCTCGATCCGCGGCCGCAAGCTCGTCGAGTGGGTGCCGGTCGGCACACGGTGGATGTGGCGCGTCGCTTACCGCCAGCTGACCTACCGGCGTCGAATCATCCGGCCGCGCCCCGTTGGAACGCTGTCCCTTCCCGGCGACGCGGCCGCCCTGCGCGAATGGAACGATCCCGAGACCGGGGCGGTCATGATCCACGATCCGCACGCGAAAACCCTCACCGCAGTGGTGGCGGTGTCGCACCCGGCCTTCGCGTTGCTCGACCCCGGTGAGCAGCATCGGAGGGTGACCGGTTGGGGGCGTGTACTCGCGGGTGCGTGCAGGTCAGGACGCATCGCACGTCTGCAGGTGTCGGAACGCACACTGCCTGATTCAGGCACCGGGCTCGCCGAGTGGTGGGAGCAACACGGCATCGATGACGGCGGTTGGGCTGCGGTCACGTATCGCGATCTCATCGGGAGGGCCGGACCAGCCGGCGAGCGCCACGCCACCACGATCAGCCTCTCCGTCGATCTCGCATCGGCCGCGCGCCAGGTCCGAACGCAAGGCGGCGGCATGCGCGGTGCGGCAGCGGTGCTCCGCCAGGAGATGACGGCCTTGACGGGAGCGCTGAGGTCCGCGGACCTCTCGGTCGGAAGCTGGCTCACCGCTGACGAACTGGCGAGAATACTGCGAACCGCGTACGACCCCGCCGTTGCTGTAGACCTGGAACGACATCCTGACATGGGACGGTCGCTCGCCACTGCCGGCCCCGTTGCCGTCACCGAGAGCTGGGATCGGCTGCGAACGGACAGTGCCTTCCACGCGGTGTTGTGGATCAGCGAATGGCCACGATCGCAGGTGTTCCCCGGGTTCCTGTCACCACTCGTCTTCACTAACGGTGTTCTCCGCACGCTGTCGCTGCACTATCTGCCCGTTCGTGCGGATCAGGCCGCGCGAGACCTCCGCAAGAAGAAGACCGAGCTCATCAGCGATGCTCACCAACGCAGGCGTATCGGCCAGATCGAGGATGCCAGTTCCACCGCGGAGTATGAAGACGTGCTTCAGCAGGAGGCAGACCTCACGGCTGGCCACGGTGTTGTTCGCGCAACCGGACTTGTGTGCGTGACGGCGTCCACTGCCGACCAGCTCGACGCCGCGGTGGCGTCAATCGAGCAGGCCGCCATCCAGAGCTCGTGCGAGACACGTCTGCTCGTCGGTCAACAGGCACAAGCGTTCACCGCCGCAGCGCTGCCCCTTTGCCGCAGCGTGTAACCGGCGCGCACCTGTCCCATGAAGCAATCGATTGGAGTCGAGATGTTTGACGAAGGACTGAGCACAGCCGAACCTCGTTGGATCAGTGTCGTCTTCCTCCAGGGAGACGAGGCCCACGCAGTGCTCGGCATGATCGACCTCAGGGGCGCAATCGCGGCTATCGAGCACCTACAAAAGTGGGACTACGGAGACGAGACGATTGACGCTGCTCTCACCAACGGGTACGTCTACGACCGTATTCCGGCCGGGTCGACAGATCGGATTATCGAAGACGACGAATCACCATACGTGCTGACCTACAGTGCACCGTTCGGCTATGTGTCGCTGCTGCGCCGCTATCCAGATGAACATGGACCGAATCTCGTCCGGACGCCAAGGGTGGCATCCACCCAACCTGCCCAGACGCGCCAGCGCGCCGAAACCTGGGCATGCACTGGAGCTCGATCGAGCAACAAGGCAGGGCGCTCGGTCTCGCTGTGAACAACCCAAAGGACCAACGCCTGCACACAACTCACCTGCTTGCGCCGCACGGCGAAATCCGGCGTGACCGCCAGGCGCGCAAGCGCTCAGCGGCGCAGATCGTGGCTGACGCGCGGCGGGCGAAGCATCTCGAGGCGCGCACGCGATGGCAGACCGAACGGGAGGAGGCGCGATCGACCGAATACCTTGCCGCCGGCGGTGAGCCAGGTCCCGCACAACTGCGGATGCCTGGTCGACTCCGGCTCCCGAAGCATCAGGACACCTCGGCTACTCTGTCCGGCCACTACCCTTTCCTCGCCGAGGCCGGACTGGGTTCGGCTGGCGTCTTCGTCGGGCAGGACCTCTATTCGGGTGGCTCATTCGTCTACGACCCCTGGGTGCTCTATCAGCGTGGAATGATCACCGCCCCGAACATCGTCCTCGCCGGCATCGTAGGTTCTGGCAAGTCATCGCTCGCGAAGTCGCTCTACACACGCTCACTCCCATTCGGCCGTCGGGTCTACGTGCCTGGGGACCCGAAGGGTGAGCACACCGTCGTGGCCGAGGCCGTCGGCGGCAAGGCGATCATCCTGGGTCACGGACTGCGCAACCGGCTCAACCCGCTCGACGAAGGTCACCGGGCGGCCTCCGCTACGGACGCCGAGTGGTCGGCGCAGCTGGCGTCGCGGCGTCGTGAGCTCATCGGCGCGCTCGCCGAGACTGTGCTCGATCGAGTGCTGAGTCCGCTTGAGCACACCGCCATCGACCTCGCCCTCGCGGATGCGGTTCGAAGCGCCGAGGTGCCGATCCTGCCGATGGTCGTGGATCGTATCCTCGCCCCGAACCCGGAAGACGACGAGGGCCGTCTCGCGGAAGATGGACGCCTTGTCGGCCATGCGCTGCGTCGGCTCGTCGCGGGCGACCTCGCCGGACTTTTCGACGGACCCTCCACCGTGCGCTTCGACCCTTCACTGCCAATGGTCTCGCTCGACCTGTCGCGCGTCGCCGAGAACTCAACACTCATCTCCGTGCTCATGACCTGCTCATCCGCATGGATGGAAGCTGCACTTGCCGATCCGGCCGGCGGCCAACGATGGGTCATCTACGACGAGGCCTGGCGCCTCATGGCGTACCCGGCACTCCTGCGCCGCATGGATGCACAGTGGCGCCTGGCCCGGCATTTTGGGATCGCGAACATGCTCGTCTTCCACAAACTCAGCGACCTCGACAACGTTGGTGACTCCGGGTCCGCCATGCGCGCGCTCGCGTCGTCGCTGTTGGCGAACGCCGAGACTCGCATCGTCTACCGCCAGGAACCAGACCAGCTCGGATCCACGGCGAGCGCCCTCGGGCTCAGCGGAACAGAACAGCAGCTGCTCCCCGCGCTCGGGACCGGTCAAGGTCTCTGGCGCGTCAAAGATCGCAGCTTCATCGTGCAGCACCAGCTGCACCCCAACGAGCTTGAAGCATTCGACACGACTGCCCGGATGTCCGCGGAGCGGTAATCGCGCATCCCGAGCGGACTTTCCACCCAGAACAAGGAGTCATTCCGATGGTCAAAAATGCGAGCGAAGAGAGAGAAGCGAGGATGCTGCTTGCGGCGCTCTCCGAGCCAAGTGACGTCATCACGGGGACCCTAGTCGCCCGTCTCGGCGCAGCGGCGACCATGCAGCTCATCACTTCCGGCGATCGGCTACCGAATGGCGTCGAACCCGCCGAAGGCGAACTCTGGCGACGGCGGCTGGCTCCCCGCATCGACCCCGGTCAGATAGACCGTATCAATGGCGACATGGAGCACCATGACATTCGGCTTCTGACTCCTGAGGATGTTGACTGGCCCGGCGAGCTGCAGCAGCTCGGCGCTACCGCGCCCATCGCACTTTGGCTCAAAGGCGACCCGAGTCAGCTCTCGGCTCCCCTGCCCGGCCGCGTGACCATCGTGGGTTCCCGGGCCGCAACGGCGTACGGCAGCCAAGTGGCAACCGAGCTCGCTTCTGAGCTCGCCTCGCAGGGCAGGGTGATCCTTTCCGGCGGCGCGTATGGCATCGATGGAGCAGCGCATCGAGCTGCCACCGTGTCCTATCCCGGGTCCACAGTCGCCGTGCTTGCCGGCGGGCTCGACCGACTCTACCCAGCGGGCCACGAGCAACTCTTTGAGCGCATCGAACAAAGCGGTGGTTTGCTCCTGAGCGAACTTCCCCCTGGCTCCGCTCCGACTCGGTGGCGGTTCCTCCAACGGAACCGGATCCTCGCAGCCCTCTCGAGCGCGACTGTCGTCGTTGAGGCTGGGCATCGATCTGGTTCGTTGAATGTGGCTGCACAAGCCCATTCCCTGGGTCGACCGGTCGGCGCCGTCCCCGGACCCGTCACTAGCCCGGCGAGCGCAGGCTGCCACCGGCTCATCCAAGAGGGAGTCGCAAGTCTCGTGGTCGACGCCCAAGACGTGACGGACCTGCTGGATGCCTCGGCCGGCTTCTCAGGAGACCGAACCTTCACTTACTCAGCCACGCGACGATTCAGTCGAAGCGGTACGGATCTCCGCCTGTAGACGATCTATGTGAAAGGAGAGCGCTGGTGAGCACACCCCGAACTCAGGGTTCGCTCGGCGACGAGCTCGCAAACCTCGGCATCGGACTCCTGATGTGTTCAGCAGTACTTGCGCTCCTTCTCCGGCTGGCGGGTGCCGCCGCGGCATGGGCGACAGGCATTGCGCAACCGGCTGGCGGGCCCGAAACCGGACTCTCCGTCCTCCTTGACCCGGGCAACCCATCAGTCGCCATGCAGGCTCCCGGGCTGCACCCGCTTGCCTACTGGCTGACGGCCAGCATCATGGTCGTTGCGGTTGGTACAGCCGGGACCTGGCTGTGGCGGATGCTTCACGATCCTCGCAAGACAGCAAGGATGGATCCGTATCGCATCCCCGGAATTGCGACACGGAACGATGTTCTGCGAGCGGCATCCAGCAAAGCGCTCATGCGTCGCGCTGCGCATCTCCGTCCGGCCCTGTCGAACGCGAAACCAACGGACGTTGGATACCGCATCGGACGATCACGAGGTATCGACGTCTGGGCCAGCGTCGAGGATTCCATCCTCGTCATCGGACCACCGCGCTCCGGCAAGGGCGCACACATAGTCGTCAACGCCATCCTCGACTCCCCCGGGCCGGTTGTGACCACGTCAACCCGCCCTGACAACCTCACCGCGACACTCCGAGCGCGCCAGCGGACCGGGCCGGTCGCAGTGTTCGATCCCCAACAGCTCGCCCTCGGACTACCCGCGGGCCTACGCTGGTCGCCGATCCGTGGTTGCGAAGACCCCCTCACAGCGATGATCCGCGCAACGGGATTGGCAGCTGGCACTGGACTTGCGGCCGGTGGCGTCGATGGAGGCGGGTTCTGGGAGGCAAAGACACGCACTGCTCTGCAGTCGTTGCTGCACGCGGCCGCCCTCGACCACCGCACGCCCGCCGAGCTCTTCCGCTGGACCCTCGACCCAGCTGCAGCACACGATGCGGTCGCGATCCTGCTCAGCACTCCTGCGGCCGCCACAGGATGGGGCGATTCCCTGCAAGCCATGCTGGACGCCGACCCACGAACACGCGATTCAATCTGGCAGGGTGTTTCCCTCTCTCTAGGCGCCCTCGCCGACCCGCGCGTGCTGGATGCCGTCTCACCGGGAGAAGGAGAGAGCTTCGACCCGGAGGGATTCCTACGCAGCAACAGCACCCTGTACTTGCTCGCAACAGGTGCGGGCTCCAACAACTCCGCCGCGCTTGTCTCTGCTTTCGTTGAGGACCTCGTCGAGACCGCCCGTCGCCTGGCCGCTCGTAGCGCCGGTGCGCGACTCGACCCGCCTCTGCTACTCGCACTCGACGAAATCGGGAATTTGGCACCCCTCCCCTCGCTTCCCAACCTGATGGCGGAAGGCGGCGGCACGGGCATAACAACCATGCCCGTTCTACAGTCCCTCGCGCAGGCACGAACGAAGTGGAGCGAGAACGCAGCAGGCACGATATGGGATTCGTCGATCGTCAAGGTCATTCTTGGTGGCGCATCCAACTCTCGAGACCTGCACGATCTCTCGACGCTGATCGGCGAGCGCGACGAGTCCACTGACTCAACCACCGTCGGCGACCGGGGTTCACGCTCAGCGCAGCGCTCCGTCCGCCGGGTCCCGGTCATGCCGCCCGACACCATCCGCACCCTCCCTTTCGGGACGGGCCTGATCATGCTCCGCGCGGCCCCGCCCGTCATCGCGAGCCTGCAGATGTGGACCGCGCGTCCCGATTCGAAGACACTTCTCGCGAACCGGGCTGATATCGAAGCGTTGATGCGTAGGCCTGCCCCGGAGGAGCCCGCGCATCCGTCGCGGAGCCAACCGGAGTGACAGCATCGCCCCACACTGCGTCGGTGAAGTGGCTGCGGCGGTCGAGGTCGCTTGCCCATCCACCCTCACTGTGTAGGCGACGGCACACCTAGTAGTGAGCGCGGATCATACGGTCCGCCCAGTCACAGGAGGTTGAGTCCCATGACAATTCACACGCAGCAGTCGCTGTCAGGCTTTATCGCATCGGAGCCACAACAAACGGTCACCGAGAACGGCGACACGCGCTTCTACGTGCGTGTCGGCCAGCCCCATTTCCGCCGCGAGGAAGGAGGCTTTACCCCGCTCGAGCCAAGCTTCCACGACCTCGTCGCGTACCGGGCTGCCGCCGAACGGGCACTCACTCGGTTCGCGAAGGGTGACAGCTTCGTCGCCGAGGGCTACGTTCGCTCTTTCCAAGTGGAGCGCGACGGTGAAGTCATCGATCGGGAGGAGTTCGTCGCGAAGAAGATCGGCCACGACCTCGCCCGCACGAACTACGAGGTCGATCGTGCCCGCCGCCCAGCGCCGGCCGAGGCCGTGAATGCACCGGCTGCCCAAAAGGTCATGTGGCGAGTGCCCGGGCTCGCCCAGGCCCACTCGGCCGCGCTCGGATTGTGAAGGCGACTATGACCGCGCCACTGGACGAGTGGGTGCCCGACGATCAAGACGCCTCGTTCGCCGAGGACTCATTCGATGATCTCGACGGGCCGCTCACGGCAGAGCCGCCGCATCCCGTCAACTGGAACCTACTCACCGCCGACGAAGCCGCGGTCGAGTGGACTGAGCTCAACCGGTGGGTAAATTGGCTTCGCCGGACGTATGGACTCCCGGCCTCCATCGTGCCGCCCTTCTGGCACCGCCATCCCGAGCTTGTCTGGGAGCTCTCCGCGTTGCACCTGCATTGGCTCTGCGCCTATGACCCCGATCAACACGGGTCGGCACCATTCGGCTGGCACCGCGACTTCGCCGATGCCCGTCAGCGCCTCCACGACTGGGTGGCGACGTCGGGTACGCGCCTCGATCGCGATCGACCGACCCGGCAGACAGGTTGGCCGGGCGAGCCTCTCGCCGATGCCGTCGAAGACATCATGATCGGCGACCGCGACGAGGACTTTGCGCTATTCGTCATCAAGGATGCAAGTAGACGTCGCGAACTCGAGGTCGATTTTCATACTCGCTCCGTTTCTCCTTTGCCCGGACAAGTCTAGGCAGGTCCAAACTAGCGATCCCCTTTTCGCACTGAAGGCCAGAATTACCCCATCGACAGAGTTCATTCAGAAGAGAACTGAGAACAATCCGGCCCAGCCTCGACCCGCTCCCGACGGCGATGCCCTTGCGTGCCACCGTCCGCGCAAGAAGAAGAGGTCTCTCGGAGAGTCACCACGCCACTAGCATGTCCGATGTGGGAGATGAGCGAAAACCGGGCATTAAGCGTGTGCGCCTTACCGGTGCCCGCTTCGACGGAGGACGTCTTCCCGTTGACTCGCTCGTAGAGCTGCAGAAGTACCAGGACGTCGTTCGCATCGCAGCCGCGGCCGAGTGGCGGCGTGAGAATCCCGATAAGGAACTGCCGAGCGACCTTCGCAACTCGGTTAGCCTCACCATCGAGCGCATAGACGAAGGCAGCGCCGATGTGTTCTTGGCCTTCGAGCAAAACCAGGTCTACGTTCATTACCAATCCGAAGCCCAGGACGCGGCCGACGCGATCATAGTAGCCGCGTACTCTGGTGCTCCAATTCCCGAGCTACCTGCGCTCTCCCTACAGGAGGACAGTGAGTTCCGAGAAGCGGTCTCGCAAATCGGACTCACACTAGGCCCTGCACAAAGTATTGAGTTCTATCCAGATTCGCCCAATGCCAAACCCGTGACGATCACCGTCGAAACACGCAAACTCGCGGTGGACCAGTTGTCGCGCATCGAAGACTTCCTCATGCCCACGGACCCCTCGCCCACGACAAAGGGGCTTCAAACAACGGAGGAGAGCCTCGTTGGTCGCGTCACCATCTTGAACGCAGATGACCAAAAGTTCACGATCGTGCTTGCAGACGGTAATCAGGTCCACGGCTGGTATCGCCAAACACCCGAGCTTCTCGAGGACTTTCGCGAAGTGGTCAACTCCACCGAAGAGGGCCCGCTGACCCGCATCTCGGGCACCCTTCAGTCCAAAAGTGGCAAACCGTTCCGTTTCAAGGAAGTCAGCTCCATTCAGCGCGTCCAATTCGATGACACTGCTTGGGGGGCGCGACTTACCGAGTTCGCATCGCTGCCCTCCGGATGGGAGGACGGTGCCGGCGAACAGATCACCTCCGTAGCACTGGACGCCTCTCAAATGTTGCTCCGAGCTGTCGATCACGCCCAAATTGAACGTCCCGGGGTGTTCCCAACCGAGGAGGGCGGCGTTCTCGTGGAGTGGGCCGGCCCGGCCAGAGTTCGCAGCGTGGAAATTATGCCCGATGCTTCGTTCGAATTGTTTTCGCTTCTGCGCACTCAACGCATGGGCGACCACGCCGTGACTAAGGACCTTTCTGTTGCGATCGCTTTCGTTGAGGCGGAAAGAGCATGACCGTCCCGGACGTCGAGCTGCTGGACGGTGAGCAGCTGATGAGCAATGCGGAGGAGCTTCTGTATCGGCAAATGACGCAGCACATGCTTGACGGTGACAAGCTCAAGACCGAGGCGTTCGGCCCCAGCTCTGCTGACCGGGACATGCCCTCGTACTCCCGCTCGACCGAGGGGACACCACAAGAGTCGCGCGACTGGCACACGCAGAACGCAAAGAGTCCCTCACTCGGAGTGTGGGGCGTAACGGTCGGCGAGGCGATCGAATCAGGGCGCCACGTTGTAGATGACTCGCTGTGCTCACTTGCCGCGGGGCAAGTGAGGGCCCCGGGACATTGCTTTGTGGACTTTCGCGGGCTGTCAAAGCCACACAAGCGAGAGTTGCGCGCGCGTCTGTATTTCTACGCGACGGACCGTGGCGAGCTGCCAACAACGCAAACTAAAGAGGATGGCGTGCTTTTCGCATTGGCCTGAGTTGCCCTGAGCTCACGTTACTTCGGGGTCCCCAGCCTCGTCAGTAGCTGTCCTTCGTTGAGTGCGCATACTCTTTCCTGACGGCCATGCGGCCGCGCTCACCCCAATCGCCGCCAATCCATGACTAGTCACAAAGCTCACCCAGGACCTCGGACAACTCAACGGTCATTGGTAGGTACAACCGGGGCGACACGGTCGTCACCAAGGACCCGTAGGTTCAGCAAATTCTCAATTCGCGATTTGCCACGCCAGACGAGGCACGGATTTCAACGAATAGGCACGCAAGTCCCCGTGCTTATTTCTCGGCGACGTGAAGCCGTTCGCTCATCCTGCTCACGTTGAAGCCCTCCTTGAGGTGGAGCCCCAATAGGTCAGAAATCTGGTTAGCTTCCAGCAAGTAGGGCAGCTTGACTGCGGACTCAATCTCGAAGTGCGCTTTGGCACTCCGCCACAGAGAGTCCATCAACTTGATAAGCAGGAACGTGACGCCCATATATTTCGTCGGGTCAACCCATGCCGCAGTCTGATGCCACATGCTCCCCGTTTCCGGCACGTGGCTAAGTTCCAAGAAGGTGAGGACCGGTCCCTTCTGCTCGATGAGTGACTCGTTTCCCTGCTCTGCACCTAGCGAAAATCCCAAGTCTGACGAGATTACAGCCATGCCATGCTTCGCAGCGTTGTATATATGCGCGTCTTCGAGGAGAACTCTGATTGCCTCGCAAAGCAACATCCGCAATCCTTCGCGGTGGCTCGTCCAGGCGGCCGTCGGGTCTTTGCCCAAGAGGAACTCGGGAGTCGACCGATACGAAAAGACCTCTGCGATGTCGTCAAGCACATCTTCCTGCTGAAGCATGCCCGCAAGCTCCTGGATGCCTTGCTTGAACTCACGTGGGCTCATCAGTTTCGCCACTGCGAGCCAAGGACATGGGTTCCGGTTTGCATGTGCGAGGTACAGCCGCAGCGTGGCTTCAGCGGTGTGATGGAGGAGTACGACCGATTCCACAGCCGCGTAGTCGTCGATCTCCTTCTGCCCGTCGGTAACAGAATCGTTGGACCCGTCTTCAAGGTTCATCTCGAAATCGCCGTAGGAAACGCCGGACTTCAGAAGGTCATTGATCGCCCCCTCTGCCCCGAGGGCGACTGTCAAGGACTGGAGCCGACGTTCAAAGTACGAATGCGGAGAACCTTGGTAAAACTTGGAGTTCAGCGTGGAAAACTCGCCATCGTGAACATCGGGACTCTTTGCCTTGACCATGAGCCCAATGATGTCAGCTCCTGTCCCACGAGCTGCGCCCAGCACTCAGCCTTCGGCATCGGACTTTAGTTCAGTAAGGCCTGGATTTTGCCGTGATGCCTATCGCGCTGTTGAGTGCCGCCGATTTCCGTCCGCTTATATGTCTGGGAAGCTCCTGGAGTGGACGACTGTCTAGCTCCTCGCGTCCTCTCAAATTCGGCGCGGAATCCTGCGGACACTGCGGACACTGATCGCGTCAGCCACGCACAAGCACCGCGGCCTTGCAGTCCGGGCACACCCAGTAGGGGTGCGATGTCGTGCCTGCTGGCAGGCACGTGCTTAGGCAGCTAGAACAATGCGGCGGATCGACCGACGCGAGGGCATCCGTGAGGCATAACGTACTCGGGATGCGCCTGTGTGTCGAGACATCGAGATACTCGCCGCTCGAACGGCTCCTCTGCAAGCACAGCTGTATTCCTGACGTTCGAGGATCACGGCCCCCAAATCTGCCGCCAGCCGCTAGTCGTCGGCTTGGTCTAACCACCGAGCACATCGTCAAGGATCTCGGCCGTTACGGGGTCGACCAGATCCGCCGTGACGACGTAGCTGTTTCGCGTCGTCTGCTCGTTCGCGTGGCCGAGGAGTCGCGACGCCAGCGTGATTCCCGCGGCCCGCTCGACCAGTGTCGCGGCCGTTCGGCGGTAGATATGCGTGGTGTACTCGTCCACGTCCACTCCCAGCCTGACCAGACTCGCGCGCTCGTCGGCAATGAAAGAGCGGAGCAGGCGCTCGTAGTTGCTGACGCTCAGTGCACGGCCGGTTTTCGTCGGGAACAACGACGCATCCGGGTCGGGTTCGGCAAGTGCTAGCCGTCGGCGCACCGCTGCGGCTGCCATAGAGGGCAGAGCGATGCTACGCCGCTGGCGGGAGCGCTTGGGTGTGTCCTTCCGGTGGATTCCTTCCGCCTTTGTGCTGACGATGGTGCCGTTGACGACAAGGGTCGGTGGTCGTGTTGTCATATCCACGTCGCAGCGGCGCAGGCCGAGGCATTCTCCGATCCGGATTGAGGTGCCCAGCATGATTTCCATACCGTCGATCAAGATGCGGTAGTTGGGCCTTGGTCCGTCCGGCCGAGTGGTTCGCCAATCTTGCATGAGCGCACGGATGCTGTTGAGTTGCTCAGTGGTGAGCGTGGACTCTTTCTTAGGCGTGGTTGGCAAGCGCTGCACGTCACGCACAGGGTTACTAGGCAGCGCGTCATCCCGCACGGCGTAGCCGCAGATGAGGCTCAACACTGCGCGGGCGTGACGCGCTTTCGAGATGGATTCTTCCTCCAGAATCTTTTGGAGAATGCGGTCGCAGCGGCCGACGGTAAGTCGGTCGAGCTTGATTCCTCCGCAGCGGGGCAAGATGATCAGTCGCGCAGTTGTCTCATACGATTCGTAAGTCGAATAGGTGATACTGCCGGTCTTCGCGCGGGCTGCGATTTGGGATAGCCAGAGTTCGACCACCTGAGCGACCGTGTTCTTGGGCGAGAGAGCGCCGGTGCCGCCAGTACCGAGCACCGCTGCCTGCCGGCGAACGCCTGCGCGCGCGTTCTCATCAGTGTGAGCAACCGCGGAAAGTCGATGCAGGGCGCCACCGTCGTCACGGAGGGAAGCACGGGCGCGATACCGACCGTTCGGCAGGACACTCACAGTTATGGTGCCCAGCACGCCGGCAGCGATCTGTGGCCTAGCCATGCCGGTGTTCCTGAGCCCAGGCCAGTACGTCCTGAACGTCGTAGCGCACGTGCCGGCCAAGCTTGAGGTAGGGCGGACCCGTGTGGGTCA
The DNA here is from genome assembly GCF_004403385.1 of Cryobacterium sp. TMT4-31. Lineage (NCBI taxonomy): Bacteria > Bacillati > Actinomycetota > Actinomycetes > Micrococcales > Microbacteriaceae > Cryobacterium > Cryobacterium sp. TMT4-31. The sequence goes on along the minus strand of NZ_SOGI01000064.1, from coordinate 39,703 downwards.
GTCGCCAGTCTTCTAAGGTGCGCTCGGGTAGCCGGAGCAGCTCAGCGAGTTCACGCTGGGTGAGAAACGTCGAAGTGATCTGTGTCGTCGCGTCCATACCCAGAAGGTGTGCGCGCTCTATCGTAAGCGGTCTGACTCTGCCGGGGCAGGTCCGTACGAACCCGGGCGGCATGGTGCCAGAGGGTCCCCGCACGAGGGTTTCTGGTCCATTTCTGGTCACAGCGGCCTTTTTGGGCCTGATAGGGAGGAGGGGCGATGGGCTGTTTCGCCGCGGAATCCTGCGCCTGTTACTGCTGGGGTACCTGGACTCGAACCAAGAACAAATGAACCAGAATCATCCGTGTTGCCAATTACACCATACCCCAATGCGTTGTCCGAGGACCGCGCCGAAAAGTAACTCTATCCCACTCCGGGGCGACCAGCCAAATTGACGGGAGGGTGTGTCGCAAGCGGGCCGAGAAGTTCCCGGTTTATCGCCACCGCGGCGCGAGCTCCCTCTCCGGCCGAGACCAGCAGTTGCTCCGGGCCGGGCGGAGTGGTGTCCCCCGCGGCGTAAAGCCCGGGCACCGAGGTGCGACCCTGATCGTCGACGACAAGCAGGCCGGCGGCATCCGTTGTCGGAGTCAGCGACGCAGCAAACGTGGCGGCAGCCTCGTACTTGGGGCGCACGAACCCGCCCTCTCTGGCCACGAACTCGCCGTCGGCGACCTGGATGCCGGTCATGGCTCCCCGCTCCCCCACCACGTCGGTGAGCGGGCGGCGGTCGACGCGGATGCCGCGCGCGGCCAGTGCGGCCTCGTCGGCGTCGGTGACCTGGCCGACACCGTTGGTGAAGACGATCAGGTCGTCGGTCCACTGCGAGATGAGCAGGGCGTATTCGGCGAGGTCGTCGGTCTCGCCGATCAGGGCCAGGGCCCGGTCGGCCTCTTCGTAACCGTCGCAGGCGATACAACTGTGCAGGTTGGTGCCGTACCAGGCGCGAATGCTCGGCAGCGCCGGCAGCGTCTCGGCCAGGCCCGTGGCGATGAGCACGGTGCGCGCGGTGACCACGCGGTTCCTCTCGCCCCGCATGCCCTTGGTGGACACGGTGAAGCGGGCGGCGGCGGCGTCGGGCAACTGCTCGACGGAGCGCACCAGGCCCATGTGGAACTCGGCGGCCGGGTAGGCCTCGTACTCCTCGCGGCCGATGCGGCGCAGCTCCAGCGGCGGCACGCCGTCGCGGGTGATAAAGCCGTGCGAACGCAGGGTGGCGGAGTGCCGGGGCCGGTTGCTGTCGATCATCAGGGTGCGGCGGCGGGCGCGCACGAGGTTGAGCCCCGCGGCCAGGCCCGCCGGGCCGGCACCGATGATGACGACGTCAAACGGCGCCTCAACGGCACCGGCAGCGGAATCGCCGCCGGCACCGGCGCTCAGCAGACCGTCCGAGCTCATGACACCAGGGTCGCCGAGAGCCGATCCAGGCGAGCCAGCGAGTCGGCCCGGCCGAGGATCTCCATCGACTCGAACAGCGGCGGCGAGATCTTGCGACCGGAGACGGCGACACGCAGCGGGCCGAACGCGACCCGCGGCTTGAGGCCGAGGCCACCGATCAGGGTGTCAGTGAGGGTGCTGTGCACGAGTTCGTGGGTCCACTCCTCTTCGGGAATGTCGCGCAGCGCTGCCGTGGCGGCCGTGAGAATCTCGGCGGCGTTCTGCGGGAGCGAGGCGAGCGCATCCGGCTGGTGCTCGAGCTTGTCGGCGCTCTCGAAGAGGAAACCGAGCATGTCGGGCGTCTCACCGAGCAGGGCGATGCGCTCCTGAACCAGCGGGGCGGCGGCGGCGAGGATGGCCTGCTCGGTGTCACTGAGCGGCTCGGTGAGCACGCCGGCGTTCACCAGGTAGGGAACCACGCGGGCGGCGAAGTCGGCCGGCTCGAGCAGACGGATGTGGTCGCCGTTGAGCGATTCGGCCTTCTTGAGGTCGAAGCGGGCGGGGTTCGGGTTCACGTCGACCACGTCGAATGCGGCGATCATCTCTTCGATGGAGAACACGTCGCGGTCGTGGGTGAGCGACCAGCCCAGCAGGGACAGATAGTTCACCAGGCCCTCGGGGATGAAGCCCCGTTCGCGGTGCAAGAACAGGTTCGACTCCGGGTCGCGCTTGGAGAGCTTCTTGTTCTTGTCACCCATCACGTAGGGCAGGTGGCCGAAACGCGGCACGAAGGTGGTCAGGCCGATGTCGATCAGCGCGTGATACAGCGCGATCTGGCGGGGCGTGGACGAGAGCAGGTCTTCGCCGCGCAGCACGTGGGTGACACCCATCAGGGCGTCGTCGACGGGGTTCACGAACGGGTAGAGCGGATGACCGTTGGGGCGCACCACGACGAAGTCGCTGAACGAGCCGGCCGGGAAGGTGATCTCACCGCGGACCAGGTCGTCGAAGGAGAGCTCGGTGTCCGGCACCTTGAGGCGCAGCGCGGGCTCGCGACCCTCGGCGCGGAAGGCGGCCTTCTGCTCGTCGGTGAGGTCGCGCTCGTAGTTGTCGTAGCCGAGCTTGGCGTCCCGGCCGAGCTTGATGTTGCGCTCGGCGATCTCCTCGCCGGTGGCGAAGCTCTCGTAGATGTGGCCGGATTCGATGAGCTTGGCGATCACGTCACGGTAGATGTCGTAGCGCTGGGACTGGCGGTACGGCTCGTGGGGCCCGCCGGCCTCCACACCCTCGTCCCAGTCCAGGCGCAGCCAGCGCATGGCGTCCAAGAGCTGGGTGAAGCTCTCCTCGCTGTCGCGGGCGGCGTCGGTGTCCTCCACGCGGAAGATGAACGTGCCCCCGTTGTGCCGGGCGTAGGCCCAGTTGAACAGGGCCGTACGGATCAGGCCGACGTGCGGCGTTCCGGTGGGCGAGGGGCAGAACCGCACACGCACATCAGTGCCGGTTGCGGTCGAGAACGGGTGCGCTGTTGTAGTAGACATACGACATTCATCCTACCGAGCGAGCGGCGCGCCCGGGGTGTGTTCACGGTCTGCCCCCACGAGTGACCAGGGCGCCGCGTCGATCTCGCCGATGGCCCGGATGGTGGCAGCCACGGCCGGAATCGACTCCGCGCCCTCCGTTCCCACCAGGTGAATCGTGCGGAAGTCGCCGCCCGCGGTCGGCCGGGCGACGATCCCGGCCGGCAGGGGCGACGCGGCGATGGCCAGGGCGGGCACCAGCGCCACCCCCAGGCCCGCCGCGACCATGCCGAACACCGCCACGACGTTGTCGGTCTCGTAGGAGATGCTGGGGCTGAAGCCGCTGCGGGTGGCGAGGTCGAGCAGGTGCGCCCGGCAGCGCGGGCATCCGCCGATCCACTGGTCATCGGCCAGCAGGGCCAGGTCGATCCGGTCGCGGCCGGCCAGGGGGTGCTCGCGGGGCACAACCACGAGCATCTCGTCGCGCCAGAGCGGCACGACGGTGAGGCCCTGGGCGCTCTGCCGGTGCGGGTCGGCCTGGTCGCCCGTGTAGCTGAAGGTGATCGCGAGGTCGGCGGCCTGGTCGCGCACGGCCCGCACGGCCTCCGGCGGTTCGGCCTCGAGGTAGTTCAGCTGCACACCGGGGTGCCGCTGGGAGAGGCCGCGCAGCACCGTGGGGATGACCGTGGCCGAGGCGGAGGGGAAGGCGGCGAGGGTCACCCGGCCGCTCCGCAGGCCGGCCAGGTCGCTGAGTTCGCCCGCCGCGGCATCCAGCGCCTGTGTCACGGTGGCGGCGTGCCGGGCCAGGATGCGGCCGGCCTCGGTGAGCCGCACGCCGCGGCCGGCCTTGGCCACCAACGGCATGCCCAGGCGGGCCTCGAGCCGTTTGAGGTGCTGGCTCACGGCCGGCTGGCTGTAGCCGAGCGACCGGGCCGCCGCGGTGATCGAGCCCAGCTCGTTGATGCGGTGCACGATGCGCAGCGCGTGGGAATCTACGTCGAGTGCACGGTGAAGATTTTCGGGCATGCCCAAATCATAACCACTGGTTATCTGATTGATCGAGGACTGGGCGTTGCCGAATGGATCGAACGGGGCAACGCTGGATGGATGCGATCCACCGTTCCGTCCACTGTTCCGCCCGTAGCCCCGGCTCCCGCCCCGAGCATGCCCCAGGTGCGGGCCGCCTACGCCCCCACGAACACGCGCTACCTGGCCGCGTGCACCTCGGGACTGCCCACCCTGGACACGGTGCGGGCGCTCCGCGAGGACGCCGGCATGTGGGGCAGCGGCCTGGCCTCCCCCGCGCACTACCAGGCCGAAATCGACCGAGCCCGGGCTCTCTACGCCGGGCTGGTCGGGGTGGGTACCGACCGGGTGGCGATCGGGTCACAGGCGTCGGTGATGGCAGCCGTGCTGGCCGCATCCGTGCCAGAGGGGCGCGAGGTCGTCTGCGTCGACGGGGACTTCACGTCGATGGTCTTCCCGTTCCTGCAGCAGGAGCACCGCGGGATCACGGTACGCCACGTTCCGGTGGCCCAGCTCGCCGCCTCGCTCACCGAGCGCACCTGGCTGGTCGCCTTCTCGCTTGTACAGTCCGGCACCGGTGTGATCGCGGATGCACCGGCCATCCGCGCGGCAGCAGCCGCGGTGGGTGCATTCACCCTCTGCGACACAACACAGGCCACCGGCTGGCTGCCCGTACACGCCGGCGACTTCGATGCCACCATCTGCCACGCCTACAAGTGGTTGGGTGCACCGCGGGGCGCGGCCTTCCTCACCGTGCTGCCCGCGCTGGCCGAGGTGCTGCGCCCGGTGCAGGCAGGTTGGTTCGCGGGCGACGACCCGTGGGCATCCTGCTACGGCCCGACCATGACCCTGGCGACGGATGCCCGACGCTTCGACGTGTCACCGGCCTGGCCGGCCTGGGTGGGCACGCGGGTGGCTCTCGAGTTCTTCAGCTCACTCGACTCGGCCGCCGTGTACGCCCACGACACCGGTCTGGGCAATGCCCTCTGCGCCGGGCTCGGACTGCCCGAACACAATCAGGCCATCGTCACCTGGGCCGATCCCGCCGGAACCGACCTGGCCCGACTCACCGCCGCCGGTATTACCGCGTCCGGCCGGGCCGGCCGCGCCCGCTTGGCCTTCCACCTCTGGAACGACCCCACCGACGTGGCTGCCGTCTTGGCCGCCCTGGGGCGCTAGCCTCGCACGAAAGCGGCCCTGTGGTCGCCTCGGGATGGTGAGGCGACCATAGGACCGCTTTCGCGAAACTGCCTGGTACGGCTGAGCGCTGCTACTTCTGGGCGGCCACCGCGTCGATGATTGCACTGGCGAGCTTCACCGAGGAGGCCGGGTTCTGGCCGGTGTAGAGGTTGCGGTCGATCTCGATGTGCTCGGCGAACGAGGCACCCTCGACGAAGTCGGCCCCGAGCTCGACCAGCCGCGCCTGCACGAGCCACTTGGCCTTCGGGGCGAGTCCGCCCAGGGCCTCTTCGGCGTCGGTGAAGCCGGTCATGCGGTAGGCCAGGAACGGCCAGGTGCCGTCAGCGGCCGTGGCGGCCAGAAGTGCGGCAGGGGCGTGGCAGAGCACACCGAGAATCCGGCCGGATGCGATGGTGTCCGTCATGATCTGGCCGCTGGTCGTGTCGACCGCGAGGTCCTCCATGGGGCCGTGTCCACCGGGGTAGAAGACCACGTCGTAGTCGGCGGCAGTGACGTCGTCGATCGAGGTCGGGCTCTTCAGCGCGGGGATCGAGTCGAGATAGCTGCGGAGTTCGGTGGAGCGTTCTTCGCCTCCGGTGGCCCCGGCGGCCAGGCTGCCCTCGTCGACGGTGGGCGCGACGCCCTTCGGGGTGGCGATGGTGATCGACCAGCCGGCCTCGGTGAAGAGGCGGTGCGGCTCGGCGAGTTCCTCGGCCCAGTACCCGGTGGGGTGCAGGGTGCCGTCGTTGAGGGTCCAGTGGTCAGCAGCGCTGACAACAAAAAGTACGGAAGTCATGTTTCTCCTAGATCGAATTCAGTGAATCGGTTGCGGCGGTTGCGGATTAGTACCCGGCCGCGGCGGAGTCAGAGGTCTTGACCACCATCTTGCCGGTGTTCTCTCCACGAAGCATGCCCAGGAACGCATCGACCGAGTTCTCGATGCCCACAACGACGGTCTCGTCGAAGACGATGTCGCCGGCCGTGAACCAGGCGCCCATCTGCTCGGTGAAGGCCGGGAAGTGCTGCAGGTAGTTGCCCACGGTGAAGCCCGTGAGGGTGAGCCCGCGGGTGACGATGTTGACCATGTTCTGCACGCCGGTGGGGCCATCGGTGCGGTTCATCTGCGAGATGGCGCCGCAGAGTGCGGCGCGGCCGCCATCCTTGAAGGCACCGAGTGCGGCGCTCAGGTGGTCGCCGCCGACGTTGTCGAAGTACACGTCGATGCCCTCGGGGGCGGCTTCGGCCAGCTGGGTGGCGAGGTCGCCGGTCTTGTAGTTGAAGGCCGCGTCGAAGCCGTACTTCTCGGTGAGCAGGGCCACCTTCTCGTCGGTGCCGGCGGAGCCGATGACTCGTGCGGCACCCTTGAGGCGAGCGATCTGGCCGACCATGCTGCCCACGGCACCGGCTGCGCCGGAGACGAAGACGGTGTCGCCTGCCTTGAACTTGGCCACCTCGAGCAGGCCCACGTAGGCGGTGAGAGCGGTCATGCCCAGCACACCCAGGTACGCCGACGACGGCACGTTGGGGATCTCGGGAACGACGCGGAAGCCCGCGGCATCCTCCTGTACGACATCGCGCCAGCCGTACTGGTGCACAACGAGGCTGCCGACGGGCACGGACGCCGCGGCCGACTCGACCACGTGGCCGACGGCGCCGCCGCCCATGGTCTCCCCGAGCACGAAGGGCGGAATGTAGGACTTCACGTCGTTCATGCGGCCACGCATGTAGGGGTCGACGGAGATGAAGTCGTTAACAACGCGCACCTGGCCCGCCGTCAGGTCGGGCAGGTCGATGACCACGGTGCTGAAGTCCGTTGCGGTGGGCCAACCGGTGGGCCGGGCGGCGAGCTGAATCTGAGTGCTGGTGGCTGTCGTCATGAAAAGAGTCCTTACTGTTCGCGATCGGTGCCGGGGGCGTCCCTGTTCTCAACGGATGGTTTTCTGCACCGATCGTTTTACTATAGCTGGGCTATCGTTTATAGTGAAACGAGCGGTACAGAACATTCACAGCAACACCGCTCGCAACACCCACGGACCAGACGTCCGCGGACGGAAGGCAGACAGCTCATGGGACGGCTCCAGACGTTCGACAGCACCACGGTCGTGCAATCCGCCCGCGACGTCTTCTGGGACCGCGGCTACGACGGCGCATCCCTGGCCGACCTCGAGACGGCGACGGGTGTAAACCGGTCGAGCCTGTACCACGCGTTCGGCAGCAAACGCGGGCTCTTCGACGCCGCCGTCGCCGATTACCGCGACACCGTCATCCGGCCGCGCCTGCGCGGCCTGCAAGCGGATGGCGCCGGCCGCCAGGAGCTGCTGGCCTACTTCGACGAACTGCGGGAGGCCGTGGCGACGCTGCCTCTGGACTCCCCCCGACGGGGCTGCCTCCTGGTCAACTGCGCCACGGGTCTGGCCACGCACGACGAACCCGCCCGGGAAGTGGTCGAGGCATACCGAACCGAGTTGGCCGCCGCACTTCGCAACGCCCTCGCCGGCGGACCAGCCGCAAACACCGACGAGCGGGTGCGAACCCTCGCGTCGCTCTCGATGAGCGCGATGCTGCTCGCGAGGGTCAATGCCGCCGAGTCGGCCGCGCTTCTCTCCACGGCCGCCGACCAGGTCCGCGCCTGGTTCCCGCTCTAACTGTTCCCCGTCCGGACAATTGGTCCCGGTGCGCCGGGCACAATTGTCCGCTTGGGCAACAGTCGCTGCCTAGGAGCGGGCGATTCCCCACTCCGCCGCGAAGACCTCTGGCGTGAATTCGTTCAGCTCGCGGCGCACCGTCTCCAGCATGGAGTCGGCCAGCTGCGAGTCGTTCTGCCCGGAGCGGTAGACCTCGCGCCCATCGGCCCTGACCCGGATGACGAGGTCGGCGACCGCCGGTCCGATCGGGGTGTCTCCCATGCCGAGCAGGCTGACCGCCAGCGACGCCACGGTGCCGGCGAGCATCCCTGCCCGCCGGGCCATGGTGACCTCGCGCGTTCCAGGTCGGCCGTGTACAGCTCGGCAGCGTTCATCGGTCCCCCGTCGGTCCGGTCGGTCAGGCCGGGCGGCGAACCGGGTTGGTGAGCACGCCGAGGCCCGGGATCTCGATGCTCGCGGTATCGCCGTGCGACACTCGCCGTGCGGCGCTGGACGAGCCGGTGAGGATCACATCGCCGGGCAACAGGGTGAACGAGTGCGAGAAAAACGAGACGATTTCTGCCATCGAGAAGGCCAGCAGCGACACCTCTCCGCTCTGGAACTCCACGTCGTTGACCCGGCCGAGCACGCGGCCGTCCGTGGGGTCGAACTCGGTGTCGATAACCGGTCCGAGCGGGCAGAACGAGTCGAAGCTCTTGGCCCTGGCCCCATGGCCACTGCCCTCGGCCAGGTCGACGGCGGTGACGTCGTTGGCGATTGTGTAGCCGAAGATGGCCCCGGGAGCGTCGGCGACGCTGAGATTCTTGGCGACCCGGCCGATCACGATGGCCAGCTCACCCTCGACGCGCACATCGTCGGAGGCCGCGGGCAGCACGATCGGGTCGTTGGGGCCTACGACGGTGGTGTTGGGCTTGAGGAAGAAGCGTGGCTCGGCGGGCTCCCCCGGCGCGGCAAGCGCCGCGGCCTTCTCCGCGGCATCCGCGAAATAGGCGCCGGCCAGGCCGACGACCTTGGAGCGCGGAATCACCGGCGCGAGCAGCGCCACATCCACCAGCGGCAGGCGCGCGCCGGTGGGGTTGTAGCCGGCGAACATCGGGTCGCCGGTCAGGACGACCAGTTCGTCGTCGTCGATGATGCCGAACGCGATGGTTCCGGCGTGGCTGAACCTGGCGATCTTCACGCCGTCACCTCCGCGTCCAGACGCATCAACCAGCCGTGCCGGTCGGGCAGACGGCCGTACTGGATGTCGGTGAGCTCCTGACGGAGCGCCAGGGTGATCTCCCCCGCGGCAGCGTCGGCGTGGCCGATGGTGAAACCGACGGCCTTGAGCTGGGCGATCGGGGTGACCACGGCGGCGGTGCCGCACGCGAACACCTCGGTGATCTCACCGGATGCCACGCCGTCGCGCCACTCGTCCACCGTCACGTCGCGCTCGATCACGGTCATTCCGCGGTCACGGGCGAGTTGGATGATGCTGTCGCGGGTGACGCCCTCGAGGATGGTGCCGGTGAGGCGGGGGGTGACGAGGGTGTCGGTGCCGTGCACGAAGAACACGTTCATGCCGCCGAGTTCGTCGATGTGGGTGCCGGTCTCCCCGTCGAGGAAGAGCACCTGGGCGCAGCCGTTGTCGTACGCCTCCTGCTGGGGCAGCAGGGAGGCCGCGTAGTTGCCACCGCACTTGGCTGCTCCGGTGCCGCCGCGACCGGCGCGGGAGTACTCGGTGGACAACCAGATCTTCACCGGGGCGACGCCGTCGGTGAAGTAGGCGCCGGCGGGGCTGGCAATCACGTAGTAGCCCACCTTGTGCGCGGCTCGCACGCCGAGGAAGCTCTCGTTGGCGATCATGAACGGGCGCAGGTACAGGCTGGTCTCCGGGGCGTCGGGCACCCAGGAGCCGTCGACGGCGATCATCTGCTTGACGGATTCGAGGAAATCGGCCACTGCGAGTTCGGGCAGCGCCAGCCGGCGGGCGGAGCTCTGCAGGCGTTCGGCGTTCTTCTCCGGCCGGAACGTCCAGATGGAGCCATCGGCATGGCGGTACGCCTTCATGCCCTCGAAGATCTCCTGGCCGTAGTGCAGCACCGAGGAGGCGGGGTCGAGCAGCAACGGCCCGTATGGCGTCACCCTGGCGTCGTGCCAGCCCTTCTCGATGGTCCAGTCGATCGTGACCATGTGGTCGGTGAAGTGCTTGCCGAAGCCGGGGTCGGCGAGGATCGTTTCGCGCTCAGCGATGCTGCGGGCGGTCTGTGACGGCGTGCGCTCGAACTGGAGCGGGAAAGATGTGGTCTGCTGGCTCATGGGAGTCCCTTGTGTTTAGACGGGAGTGCGGTTAGGCGGGAGTGCCGGTCAGGCGGGACACGATGGCATCGCCGACGGCGCTGGTGGATCGTGGCTCCGCTGCGACGCTGCGGGCGATGATGTCGGCCGTGACGGCCGCGCTCACCCTGGCCGACGCATCCGCCAGACCGAGGTGGTTCAGGAGGAGCGCGACAGAGAGGATCGCCGCCGTGGGATCGGCCAACTGCCGGCCCGCGATGTCGGGTGCCGAACCGTGCACGGGTTCGAACATGCTGGGGAAGCGACCTTCCGGATTGATATTTCCGGATGCCGCCAGGCCGATGCCGCCGCTGATTGCCGCTGCCAGGTCAGTGAGAATATCGCCGAAGAGGTTGTCCGTGACGATGACGTCAAATCTACTCGGATTCGTGACCAGGAAAATCGTTGCCGCGTCCACGTGCAGGTAATCCACGGTCACGTCAGGGTATTCGGCGGCAACCTCGGTGACGATGCGCTGCCAGAGGCTGCCCGCGAAGACGAGAACGTTGGTCTTGTGCACCAGGGTGAGCTTCTTTCGCGGGCGGTTCTGGGCCGCTTCGAAGGCGTAGCGCACGACCCGTTCCACGCCGAACGCCGTGTTGACCGAGACCTCGTTGGCGACCTCGTTCGGTGTGCCCTGACGGATGGCGCCGCCGTTGCCGACGTAGGGACCCTCGGTGCCTTCGCGCACGACGACGAAGTCGACGTCGCCGGGGTCGCCGAGCGGGCTGGGCACACCGGGGAAGAGGACGCTGGGGCGCAGGTTCACGTAGTGGTCGAGGGAGAAACGCAGTTTGAGCAGCAGCCCGCGCTCGATGTTGGCGTTCTTCAGCCGCGGGTCGCCGGGCAGCCCACCGACGGCGCCGAGCAGGATGGCGTCGTGGGCGCTGATCGCGGCCAGGTCATCGTCGGTGAGCACGTCGCCGGTCGCGAGGAACCGGGTGGCACCGAGTGAGAAGTGGGTGAGCTCGAACTCGACGGGGTCGGCGTGGGTCACGGCGTCGAGCACCTTCAGCGCTTCGGCGACGACCTCCGGGCCGATGCCGTCTCCGGCGATGACTGCGAGCTTGACTGAGCGGGACATGCGGCTCCGATTACGGTGAGGCAGCCGGTGGGCTGGCGATATTGGCGCGATATTGGCTTGGAGATACCCTGCAAATCAACCCTACTGTGCCCATTTGGCTGTCTATGCTTGAGGACCCTGACCATGTGCGTCGTCGGCGTGCGTGTGCCATCCCCGAAGAAAGCAGTTCACCATGAGTATCGGATTGGGAATCTTCCTGTTCGTCGTCGGCGCCATCCTGGTGTGGGCCCTGAACATCCAGGTCGACATGATCGACATCGACCTCGTCGGTTACATCTTGATGGGTGCTGGCGCGCTCATCTTCGTGCTCGGCCTGGTGTTGCTCACCCGCCGCCGCAGCAGCATCAGCACCACTCGCAGCGCCGTCGACCCGGTCAGCGGAGAGCGCGTCGTGCAGCGGGAGCGCTCGATCGACGACGTGTAACCCTCGCTTCACCAACGCTCCATCCACAAGAAAGCCCCGGATTCGCATCCGGGGCTTTCTTGTGTGTGCGGCCTGTGAGGCAGCGGTGTCCTATTCGGTGATGTCGATGGCGACCATCACGTCGGCAGTGATGGCTTCACGCACGGAGGCGAGCAGACTGGCCGGCACCGGCGAGTCGACGGTCAGCACGCTCAGCGCGGGGCCGCCGGCCTCGTGCCGCGCGATCTGCATGCCGGCGATGTTGATCTCGGCGTCGCCGAACTCACGGCCGTAGACCGCGACGATGCCGGGACGGTCGGTGTACAGCATGACGATGAGGTGCTCGGCGAACGGCACCTCCACGTCGTAGCCGTTCACTTCGACGATCTTCTCGATCTGCTTGGGGCCCACCAGGGTGCCGGACACCGAGACCTGCGAACCGTCGGCGAGGGCGCCGCGGAGGGTGATCAGGTTGCGGTACTCGGGCGATTCGGCCTCGGTGATCAGGCGCACCGCGACACCGCGTTGCTCGGCGAGCAGGGGCGCGTTCACGTAGGAGACGGTTTCGCTGACCACGTTGGTGAAGATGCCCTTGAGCGCGGCGAGCTTGAGCACCGAGACGTCGAACTCGACGATCTCACCACGCACCTCGATGTCGACGCTGGTGAGCGGGCTGTGCGCGGCGAGTCCGGAGAACACCTGGCCGAGCTTCTCGACCAGCGGGATGCCGGGGCGGACCGTCGGGTCGATGATGCCACCGGCGACGTTGACGGCGTCGGGCACGAGTTCGCCCGACAGCGCGAGCCGCACCGACTTGGCGACCGAGACGCCGGCCTTTTCCTGCGCTTCGTCGGTGGACGCGCCCAGGTGCGGGGTGCTGATCAGGTTGTCGAGGCCGAGCAGCGGTGATCCGGTCGGCGGCTCGTTGACGAAGACGTCGAGGCCGGCACCGGCGATGGTCCCGTCGACGAGGGCGGTGTACAGGTCGGCTTCGTCGATGAGTCCGCCGCGGGCGACGTTGACGACGTACGCGGTGGGCTTCATCAGCTTGAGCTGCGGGGCGCTGATCATGCCCGTGGTCTCGGGGGTCTTCGGCATGTGGATGGTGACGAAGTCGGACTGCGCGAGCAGTTCGTCCAGGCTCACCGGGTGCACGCCCAGCTGCTGCGCGCGGGCCGAGGTGATGTACGGGTCGAACGCGATGATGTTCACGCCGAAGGCCTGCAGGCGGGCGGCCACCAGGGCGCCGATGCGGCCGAGGCCGATGATGCCGACGGTCTTTTCGTACAGCTCGATGCCGGTGTACTTGGAGCGCTTCCACTGACCCTGCGCGAGGGCGCCGTGGGCCGGCGGGATGTGGCGGGCCAGGCTGAGGATGTGGCCGACGGTGAGTTCGGCGGCGGAGATGATGTTGGAGGTAGGGGCGTTGACGACCATGACACCGGCCGCGGTCGCGGCCTTGATGTCGACGTTGTCGAGGCCGACACCGGCACGGGCGATGACCTTCAGGTTCGGTGCGGCGGCGAGGGCCTCGGCGTCGACCTTGGTCGCGGAGCGGACCAGGATGGCGTTGGCGGAAGCCAGGGCGGAGAGCAGTGCGGCACGGTCAGTGCCGTCGACGTTGACAACGTCGAAGTCGGGCCCGAGGGCATCGACAGTGGCAGGCGAGAGTTCTTCGGCGATTAATACGACGGGCTTCGACACGAAAACAGATCCTTAGAAAGCGTCGGGCGAGGGAAGCTCGCGCCTCGACGGTGGGGCGCCAGATACCACAACACCTTACTGGCACCACAATGGAGCCATGAGCCCCGAGTCAGTGACCTACGTCCTAACCGTGCTGAGAATCGTCCTTGCGGTGGTGTTCGTCGTCGCCGGGATCAGTCATTTCGTGCCCGCGGTTCAGCGCACGATGTCGGCCATGATCCCGCCACGACTGCGCGTGCGGGGCCTATTGGCCCCGCGGAACCTCGTGATTTTCACCGGTCTGTGCGAGATTGCCGGCGGCATCGGGCTGCTTCTCGAATCCACCCGTGTTACGTCCGGTGTCGCTTTGGCCGTGTTCCTCGTGGCCGTCTTTCCCGCCAACGCTTACGCGGCGCGGCACAAGGACCGGTTCGGCGCTGTCGCGATTCCGTTGGTTCCGCGGCTGCTCGGCCAGCTGGCGCTGATCGGTCTGGTGCTCGTGGCGGGTCTGGCCGGCTGAGCCAGCCTCTCAGGCCCTAGACGATCAGGCTGCCGAGGCCGAACACGAAGATGTCGAGGGAGATCGCCGAGACCAGGGCCAGCCCGGCCAGCAGCAGAAGCGCCTGCGGACCGGCTTCCCGGCGGCGGCCGAGCCAGAACGCGATCCCAAACACCACGATCGGGACGAGCACACCCGCCAACAGCAGGCCCCAGCCGAAGCCGCTCAGGGTGGTGTCGAGCGACTGGGCGGCACTGTTGAGGCCCAGCAGGTTGCCCAGGCCCGACCACGCGCTGTACGCGTAGAACAGCCCGAACAGGATGGCGATGGTCGCGGAGAGCCACGCCGGCGTGCGACGGGTGCGCTGGGGTGCGGTGGTTGCAGTGCTCATCAGAGTCCCCCGGTTCCGGCGATGAAGGGCAGTGGGGCCAGCAGCACGACTCCCAGGATGAGCCAGGTCCAGCGCAGACGCGGCATGCCGCGGGTGAGCCAGTACGAGGCGGCGAACCACACGAGCGGTGCGGCCACGGCCAGCCAGGTGCCCAGTGAGAACATGAACTGCGACAGCGGGTCGGTCAGCGGATTCTCGATGCGCCCCACTCCGATGAACCAGCCGATCGTGTAGAGCAGGTAGACGCCCGCGAGGATGCCCAGACCAACGAGGGCCGGCGACGACAGAGCCGCCTTGCCCGCGGGAGCATCGACGTAGCCACCCGGTGATCCGGTGACGGCCCAGCCCTCGGGGAGATCGGCAGCAGGCCCATCCGCGGGCTCGGATGGGTTGGTGCTGCCGGACACGAGGGTGGGATCGTCGTCGCCGGCCCAGCCGAGCGCGTCGTCATCCCGGGAAGAAGTCATGCGCTCAGCCTATTAGTTCAGTGGCTGATCAGCACCTTGAGCGCGTGGGTTTCGGCGGCGCGGGAGAACGTGTCGTAAGCGTCTTCCACGTGGCCGAAGTCGAAGGTGTGGGTGGCCAACCGGTCTGCGGGGATCTTGTGCTGGGCCACCAGCTTCAGCAGCATCGGCGTGGTGTTGGTGTTCACCAGGCCCATGCTGATGCTGATGTTCTGGATCCACAGGTTTTCAACGTGCAGCGACACGGGCTTGCCGTGCACACCCACATTGGCCAGGTGTCCGCCGGGCCGCACGATCTCGGTGGCCATGGTGAAGGTCTCCGGGATGCCGACGGCCTCGATGGCCACGTCGACGCCGGCGCCGTCGGTGGCGGCGAGCACCTCTTCTCGCCACTCCGGTCGTCCGGAGCGCACGGTGTGGGTGGCCCCGAAGGTCTTGGCCTGTTCGAGCCGGTTCTCGTCGATGTCGACGGCCACGATCGACCCGGCGCCGTAGAGTCCCGCGGTGGCGATGGCGGCCAGGCCGACCGGACCGGCGCCGATCACGGCGACGACGTCGCCGGGTGCCACCTGGCCGTACTGCACGCCGATCTCGAACCCGGTGGGCAGGATGTCCGAGAGCATCACGGCCTCGGCGTCGGTGACGGAGTCTGGCAGCGGGTAAAGCGTGTTGTCGGCGTAGGGCACCCGCACCAGTTCGGCCTGGGTGCCATCGATGAGATGGCCGAAAACCCAGCCGATGCCCGAGCGGCCCTCGTCGCCGAGACAGTGTGAGTAGAGGCCGGTCTTGCAGTTCGCGCAGTGCCCGCAGCACTTGATGCAGGAGATCAGCACCCGCTCGCCCACGATGATGGATTCCACCGACTCCCCCACCGCGACGACGGTGCCGACACCTTCGTGACCCAGGATGCGCCCGGGCGTCACGGCGGGCACGTCGCCCTTGAGGATGTGCAGGTCGGTGCCACAGATGGTGGTGGTGTCGATGCGCACGATCGCGTCGGTCGACCGCACGATCTGCGGGTCCGGCATGTCGGTCCAGGATTTCACGCCAGGGCCGCCATAAACGAGTGCTTTCACGATGACGCTCCTTCGAGTCAGTTGTGCGCTGCCCCCGCTGATGCGCGCCATAGTACTCGCGGGGTAGTCTGGTGGGCTCGTTCGACCCCGGGCGAAAACAGGTTGATCATGCAACACCATCTCGATACCAACCGCGCGAACTGGGACGATCGGGCCGCGGCCCACGCGGTGCGCACCGGGTTCGGTTACGGAGTGCAGCGGTACGTCGACGATCCCGCGCTTCTGTCGGATGTCGTCCGCTTCGACCGCGAGCGGCTGGGCGATATCGCCGGGCTGACGACGGTGCACCTGCAATGCCACATCGGAACCGACACGCTCTCGCTGGCCCGGTTGGGCGCCCGGGTCACCGGGCTTGACTTCTCGTCGGTGGCTCTTGCCGAGGCCCGCGCCCTGGTCGCCGAAACCGGGGACGCCGTCGAGTTCGTTGAGTCCGATGTGTACGCGGCCCTCGCCGTTCTTCCGCAGGCCGGCTTCGACCTGGTCTACACGGGCATCGGTGCCCTGTGCTGGCTGCCGAGCATCGACCGATGGGCGGCCGTCGTCGCCGGGCTGCTGGCACCGGGCGGGCGCCTGTTCATTCGTGAGGGTCACCCGATCCTGTGGACCATGGACGAGCGACTCGCTGATGACCTGCACCTGCGATTCCCCTACTTCGAGCAGCAGGAACCGTTGGAGTGGGACGACGATTCCAGCTACGTCGTGACGGATCGGCCGATCACCAACACGAAGACCTACGAGTGGAACCACGGGATCGGCGAGATCGTCACGGCACTCTTGAACGCCGGCCTCACCCTGACGATGCTCGTCGAACACGACAGTGTGCCGTGGGAGGCCCTGCCCGGCCAGATGATCGAGCGACCCGACGGCGAGTTCGCGCTCGGTGAGCGAGCCGGGGTCGCACCGCTCAGCTACACGATCCAGGCCGTGAAGCCGCTCGGCTGACGGGCACCGCGGCGACTCAGCGGTGCCGCACGGCCCTGACCACTGCGATGCTCACCGCGATGACCCAACCCAGCACCCCGGCCAGGCAGACCCGCTCGGCCAGGCCCAGCAGGCCGGGGGCGATCGCGGCGGTGACGCCCAGCGACACCAGGCCGACGGCGGCGACCCCGGTGAGCCACGCGGCGGCCGGGTAGGCGCGGGGCAGCTCACTGCCGCGGAGCCACCTCGTCAGAAGGGCGAACGCCACCAGCGCGGCGACGAAGCCCGCGGCCGCGACGATCAAGTGCGCGGCGCCCGGCGCGGTGGTCGGGGCGAGCCCCGGCGCATCGGCGGGTGGGATGTCGGTGGGCAGGAATGCCAGCGCGGCGGAGCACACCCCGGCGAACAGCATCAGGACCAGGCCGGCCTGCCGCAGCGGCGACCGCGGGCCGAACGAGGAGAGCGCGGCGACGGCGCAGAGCGTCACCACTCCCCTGGCCAGGAAGTTCAGGTTCATGATCCAGCCGTACGGCCCCACCGCGAGGTTGCTCTCGGCCTCCGAGATCACGCTGTAGTGCGGCGGTAGCAGCTGCAACACCACGTCTACCAGAACGTAGAGCACAGCGCCAACGAGGGCGACGGTCGCCAGCAGTCGGGTCCCGGGCCGGCCGGTGAACCGGGCCGTGACCGAGCTCTCGCCTCCGGCATTCATAGCGTTCACCTGCGGAAGCCTATCGGTCTGCCGGGGACGCTCGTAGACTTCCGCCATGGCTCGAGACGAGTCCCCCGGCGTCCCCTTCGCCATCCCTGGTGCTCCGGCCCCGACCGTGGGCCGGCACCACGTGAACGGATGCCGCCTGTACGCCGAGGTGCGCGGCGCCGGCCCGCCGCTGCTGATCATCGGCGCCGCCAGCGACGACGCCGAGATGTTCCGGCCGATCGCCGAGCGGCTGGCCGGGCTCACCGGCGTCGCCGGGTTCACCGTTGTGACCTGGGATCCCCGCGGCACCCGACGGAGCACGAGGCCGGGCTGGCCATGCGATTCGTATACCCACGCCGACGATGCCGCCGCGCTGCTCCAGGACCTCGGGGTCGTTCCCGCCGCGATCTTCGGCGCCAGCGCCGGTGGGATCGTGGCGATTCGGCTCGCCGTGCGGCATCCGGACCTGGTGCGACAGGTCCTCGTGTACGAACCGGGCTTCTTCCGCAGCACGGATTCGGGCGCCGCGCTGCTGGCCCGCACCACCGACGCCGTGCGAAAGCACCTGCGGGAGCGCACCGACGACTGGGCCGGCGCCCTCGCCGTGGTGGCGCGTATGGCGGGGCGGGACCCGGCCGCCCGGCTGAACAGCCCCGACGACTCCGCAGGCCGGGGTCCGCTCGACGCCCCGCCCGGGCTCGAGTGGTACACCGAGCGCGGGGCGGCCCTGGCCGAGAACTTCATTCGGGACGACCTGCCGCGCACCGGGGAGACCGTCGACCCCGCCCTCCTGCGCGCAACCGGCAGCGACATCCGTTTCGCGTTCGGCACCGACTCCGCCCCGGTGTTCCGGGAGATCGCCGAGACGCTCACCCGCGCCCGCCAACGCACCGGCGCAGATCCGCACCTGCCGGACGCGATCAATGGAGCCGCCCACCTCGCTTATCTCACCCCGGACCCGATCGCACGCTACATCCGCGCACGGTGCCTGCCCGAGGAAGAGGTCGACTAGCTCGCCGAGTCGCCGCAAACACCCCCTTCGGTGGCTCTGAGGGGGAAGGATGCCGCAACTCGACGCGAGGCCGTCTCCGTGAGTTGCCAGTTGGCGCCCCATCATGGCGTCCGAAGGGGCTTCAACTGGCAACTGACGGCGCATTCACCTTGTGAGCGGCGCCGGCACACGCCGAAGGGGCCAGTCGATTCGACTGGCCCCTTCGGGTGAAACAGGTACGGAGTTAGCGGGCAGCTTCGCCGTCGACGTAGTCGTCGTCGTTCGAGGCGTTCCAGGCGAAGAGCTTCCGCAGCTCGCGGCCGGTGGCCTCGATCGGGTGCTCTTCGCCCTTCTTGCGCAGGGCCAGGAACTCGGGAGCTCCGGCATCCTGGTCGTTGATGAAGCGCTCGGCGAATGCGCCGTTCTGGATGTCGGCGAGAACGGCCTTCATGTTCTCCTTGACGCTCGGGTCGATGACGCGCGGGCCGGAGACGTAGTCGCCGTACTCGGCGGTGTCGGAGACGCTCCAACGCTGCTTGGCGATGCCGCCCTCCCACATCAGGTCGACGATGAGCTTGAGCTCGTGCAGCACCTCGAAGTAGGCAACCTGCGGCTGGTAGCCGGCCTCGGTGAGAACCTCGAAGCCGTACTGGATCAGCTGCGACGCGCCACCGCAGAGAACGGCCTGCTCACCGAACAGGTCGGTCTCGGTCTCTTCGGTGAAGGTGGTCTTGATGCCGGCGGCACGCAGGCCACCGATCGCCTTGGCGTAGCTGAGGGTCAGCGGCCAGGCGTTGCCGGACGCGTCCTTCTCGACGGCGACGATGACGGGAACGCCACGGCCGGCCTCGAATTCGCGGCGCACGGTGTGGCCCGGGCCCTTGGGGGCGACCATGACCACGTCGACGCCCGCGGGCGCCTCGATGTAGCCGAAACGGATGTTGAAGCCGTGGCCGAAGACCAGGGCCTTGCCGTCGGCGAGGTTGGGGAGGATGTCGTCCTTGTACAGGTGACGCTGCACCTGGTCGGGTGCGAGGACCACGATGACGTCGGCCCAGGCGGATGCCTCGGCGGCACTGAGGACGGTGAAGCCGACCTCTTCGGCCTTGGCACGCGACTTCGAGCCCTCCTTGAGTCCGATGACGACCTCGACGCCGGAGTCGCGCAGGTTCTGCGCGTGGGCGTGGCCCTGCGAGCCATAGCCGATCACGGCGACCTTCTTGCCCTGGATCAGGGACAGGTCGGCGTCTTTGTCGTAGAAGATTTCAGACAATGTGGTGTTCTCCTTGGTTTGTGTATTTGTCGGGAAAATTTTGTTTGGCGTTCTTGTCGAGAAGGTGCGCTGGTCGAGCTTGTCGAGACCTTAGTTTTTGAAGACGCGTTCGGTGATCGATTTGGATCCCCGACCGATGGCGAGGAGGCCCGACTGGGCGATTTCCTTGATGCCGTATGGCTCGAGCACCCGCAGGAACGCCTGGGTCTTGCCGGAGTCGCCGGTCACCTCGATCACGACGGCATCCGTGGACACGTCGACGACCCGGGCACGGAACAGGGTGACCGCTTCGAGGACCTGGGAGCGGGTGGTGTTGTCCGCCCGCACCTTGACGAGCAGGTGCTCGCGCTGGACCGATTGGCTCGGGTCGAGCTCGACGATCTTGATGACGTTGATCAGCTTGTTGAGCTGCTTGGTCACCTGTTCCAGCGGGGCGTCCTCGACGTCGACGAGGATCGTGATGCGCGACAGGCCGGGGATTTCGCTGTGGCCGACGGCAAGGCTCTCGATGTTGAAGCCGCGCCGGGCGAACAGGCCCGCGACGCGGGTCAGCAGTCCGGGCTTGTCCTCGACGAGGAGGCTGAGAACGTGGGTACTCATCGGTTACTCCTCTTCCCAGGTGGGGGCGTGGTCCTTGGCGTACTGCACGAAGCTGTTGCTGACGCCCTGCGGCACCATCGGCCACACCATGGCGTCGCGGCTGACGATGAAGTCGATCACCACGGGCCGGTCGTTGGTGGCCAACGCAAGCTTGATCGCGTCGTCCACCTGGTCGGCGCGGGTGACCCGGATTCCCAGGGCACCGTACGCATCGGCCATCTTCACGAAGTCGGGCACCATCGCGGTGCCGTGACCGGTATTGAGGTCGGTGAAGGAGTGCCGGCCGTCATAGAACAGCGACTGCCACTGACGCACCATGCCGAGCGACGAGTTGTTGATGATCGCCACCTTGATCGGGATGTTGTTGATCGTGCAGGTGGCGAGTTCCTGGTTGGTCATCTGGAAGCAGCCGTCGCCGTCGATGGACCAGACCGTGCGGTCGGGTTCGGCGACCTTGGCGCCCATGGCCGCGGGCACCGAGTAACCCATGGTGCCGGCCCCGCCGGAGTTGAGCCAGGAGTTCGGCCGCTCGTACTTGATGAACTGTGCGGCCCACATCTGGTGCTGGCCGACGCCGGCGGCGTAGACGCCCTCGGGCCCGGTGAGCTCGCCGATGCGCTTGATCACGTACTGCGGGGCGAGCAGGCCGTCGGCCGGTTCGCTGTAGCCCAGCGGGAACTTCTCCCGGAGGCCCTTGAGGTAGGTCCACCACTCGGAGATGTCGGGGGTCGTCGTGGTGATCGCCTCACGGTAGGCCACGGTGAGGTCGGCGATGACGTCCTTGGCGTCACCCACGATGGGCACGTCGGCGGCGCGGATCTTGCCGATCTCGGCCGGGTCCACGTCCACGTGCACGATGGTGGCATTGGGCGCGAATTCGGAGGCCTTGCCGGTGACCCTGTCGTCGAAACGGGCGCCGAGAGCGATGATGAGGTCGGATTCCTGCAGTGCCAGCACGGCAGCGACGGTTCCGTGCATGCCGGGCATGCCCAGGTGCTGGTCGTGCGAGTCGGGGAACGCTCCGCGGGCCATCAGGGTGGTGACGACGGGGGTGCCGGTCAGTTCGGCCAGCTCGAGCAGTTCGGGTGACGCCTGGGCGCGGATGACACCGCCGCCGACGTAGAAGACGGGCTTCGCGGCGCCGGCCAGCAGCGCCGCCGCGGCCTGAACCTGCTTGCCGTGCGCCTTGGTGATCGGCCGGTAGCCGGGCAGGTCGAGCTTGGGCGGCCAGATGAACGGTGCCTTCATCTGCTGGGCGTCCTTGGTGATGTCCACCAGCACCGGGCCGGGACGGCCGGTGTTGCAGATCAGGAACGCCGAGGCGATGGCGGCGGGGATGTCTTCGGGCCGCTTCACCAGAAACGAGTGTTTGGTGATCGGCATGGTGATGCCGACGATGTCGGCCTCCTGGAAGGCATCCGTGCCCATCAGCGTGGAGAAGACCTGGCCGGTGATCGCCAGCAGCGGCACCGAGTCCATGTAGGCGTCGGCGATGGCCGTGACCAGGTTGGTCGCGCCGGGGCCGGAGGTGGCGATGGCCACCCCGACCCGGTTGCTCGAGGACGCATAGCCCTCGGCGGCATGGCCGGCGCCCTGTTCGTGGCGTACCAAGATGTGGCGGATGTCGTCCTGGTTCATCAGCTCGTCGTAGAGCGGGATGACGGCGCCGCCGGGCAGCCCGAAGACGTCGGTGACGCCGAGCATCTTGAGGCTGCGCAGAATTGCGCCGGAACCGGTGAGGATTTCAGGCGTTCCGGACACGGCGTCGGCGGACGGCGCGCTGGGGGTCGGGGCGGATGGCACGGGCAAAGGTTCCGTGGTCATGAGAGCAAATCCCTAATTCGAATGACGGATGGTGTCGATTATCCCGTGGTCGCACCCAGGGCCGCGGACTGCACGAGCTTGGAGTACTTGGCGAGAACGCCACGGGTGTAACGGGGAGGAAGTGGAGCCCAGCCTTCTCGGCGGGCGGCCAGCTCTGCGGGGTCGACCAGTAGGTCAAGCGAGCGAGCTGCGATATCGACCCGTATCAGATCACCATCGCGCACGAAGGCGATCGGACCTGCGTCCACCGCTTCGGGTGCTATATGGCCGATACACAGTCCGGTTGTGCCGCCTGAGAATCGACCATCAGTCAATAGTAGTACATCGGCTCCGAGCCCAGCGCCCTTGATGGCCGCGGTGATCGAGAGCATCTCGCGCATGCCCGGGCCGCCCTTGGGGCCTTCGTAGCGGATGACGACGACGTCACCCTTGAGGATCTCCCCCGCGGTGAGGGCGTCCATGGCCGCGCGTTCACGCTCGAAGACCCGGGCGGGGCCCTCGAAGATGTCGCTGTCGAAGCCGGCGGTCTTGACGACGGCGCCCTCGGGGGCGATGGAGCCCTTGAGGATGGTGATGCCGCCGGAGGCGTGGATCGGGTTGTCCAGGGTGCGCAGGACCTTGCCGTCGAGCTCGGGCGGGTCGATCTCGGCGAGGTTCTCCGCCACGGTCTTGCCGGTGACGGTGAGCGCGTCGCCGTGGATGAGACCGGCCTCGAGCAGGGCGCGCATCACGGCGGGCACGCCGCCGTGACGGTCGACGTCGTTCATGACGTACTTGCCGAAGGGCTTGAGGTCACCGATGTGCGGCACGGTGTCGCCGATGCGGTTGAAGTCGTCGAGGGTGAGCTCGACCTCGGCCTCCTGCGCGATGGCGAGCAGGTGCAGCACCACGTTGGTGGAACCGCCGAAGGCCATGGCCACGGCGATGGCGTTCTCGAACGCCTTCTTGGTGAGGATGTCGCGGGCCGTAATGCCTAAGCGCAGCAGGTTGACCACGGCCTCGCCGGAGCGGTGCGCGTAGTAGTCGCGGCGGCGGTCGGCGGAGGCGGGCGACGCGGAGCCGGGAAGGCTCATGCCCAGGGCCTCGGCGACGCTGGCCATGGTGTTGGCGGTGTACATGCCGCCGCAGGCACCCTCGCCGGGGGCGAAGGCGCACTCGATGCGCTTGGCGTCTTCCACGCTCATGCGGCCGGCCTTGACGGCGCCGACGGCTTCGAACGAGTCGATGATGGTGATGTCCTTCTCGGTGCCGTCGCTCAGCTTCACCCAGCCGGGTGCGATGGACCCGGCGTAGAGGAAGACGCTGGCGAGGTCCAGGCGCGCGGCGGCCATGAGCATCCCGGGCAGCGACTTGTCGCAGCCGGCCAGCAGCACAGAACCGTCGAGGCGTTCGGCCTGCATGACGACCTCGACGGAGTCGGCGATGACCTCACGGGAGACCAGGGAGAAGTGCATGCCCTCGTGGCCCATCGAGATGCCGTCGGAGACCGAGATGGTGCCGAACTGCAGCGGGTAGCCGCCGCCGGAGTGCACACCCTCCTTGGACGCCTGCGCGAGGCGGTCCAGGGACAGATTGCATGGGGTGATCTCGTTCCAGGAGCTGGCGATGCCGATCTGGGGCTTCTCCCAGTCCGCGTCGCCCATTCCCACCGCTCGGAGCATGCCGCGGGAGGTGGTGGCCTCGATGCCATCGGTGACGTCGCGGCTACGGGGCTTCATATCGAACTCAGACATGCACCGAGTCTAGAACGTCGCGGGCGGCACACCCGTCATGACGACCGGTGGCACGCCCGCGACGCGGGACCTACTGCTGCTGCGTGGCGGCGGCGCGGAAGTCTGCTAGGAGCGCCAGCACCTGGGTGACCTCCTTCGGGCCCCGCACCCGATAGCCGGCCTGGGTAGCGCCCGGGCCGATCTTGAGGCCCAGGTCGCCCTCGCCCAGCACCGTGAAGGCGTCTTCGTCAGTGACATCGTCACCGGCATAGAGCACCCTGTCGGCGCCGGTGTGCGCACGCAGGCGTTCGAGGGCGTCGCCCTTGGTGCTGGAGCGCACCGAGAACTCGAGCACGTTCTTGCCCTCGCGCACGGTGAGGGCAGGCAGCAGCTCGGCCAGCTGGTCGCGGGCCTCGCGCTGCACGGCCTGGCCGTCCTGCGCGGTGGCCAGGCGGGTGTGCAGCGCCAGGCCGGCCGGCTTCTGCTCGATCCAGGTGCCGAACACCGGGCCGGAGATGCGCTCAAGCACCCGGGTGAGGGTGTCGAGCTTCTCGACCTCTTCGGGTACCAGACCCAGCTCGATGCCGTTTGCGTCCAGCTGCACCTCGATACCGTGCGATCCGGTGAGCAAAACCTCGCTCTGCGGTTCGGCCACATGCTTGAGGCTCACCAGGGCCCGGCCGGAGACGAACGCGACACGCACGCCGGGCAGGTCGAGCAGCCGCTGCACCACGTCGTGGGTGCCGTCGACCGCGCGGGCGTCCTCGGGTTCGTCCACGTGCGGCGCCAGGGTGCCATCGAAGTCGAGGGCCACCAGGATGGTCTCGGCCGAGCTGATGTCCTTCAGCGCCGACACGAGGTTCTCCGGCACGCCGCTGGGCACGGCGGCCCCGCCGGTGAGGGTCTGCAGGAACGAGGCGGACCAGGTGGCCACGTCGTTGTCGAAGACCTTGCGGCGGAGGGCCCGCATGCGCCTCGTGCGTTCGCGCTTGGGCATGGTGACGGCCTTCATGATCGACGCCTTCATGCCGTCGATGTCGTGCGGGTTGATCAGTACGGCCTGCTTGAGCTCGTCGGCAGCACCGGCGAATTCGCTGAGCACGAGCACGCCGTCGCCGTCGTAGCGCACCGCGACGTATTCCTTGGCGACGAGGTTCATGCCGTCCCGGAGGGCCGTGACAAGCATCACGTCGGCGGCCAGGTAGAGCGCCACCATCTCTTCCCGCGGGTAGCCATGGTGGTGGTAGCTGATGGCGGTGTGGCTGATGGTGGAGTAGTCGCCGTTGACGCGGCCGACGGCGAGTTCGATCTCGTCGCGCAACTGCATGTAGGTGGCCACGCGCTCGCGGGACGGGCTGGCGACCTGTACGAGCGTGACGTCCTCGACGCTCAGAGTGCCGTCGGCGAGCAGCTCACCGAAGGCCTTGATGCGGTGACCGATGCCCTTGGTGTAGTCCAGGCGGTCGACGCCGAGCATGATCGTTTTAGGATTGCCGAGGTCCTCGCGGATCTGGCGGGCGCGTTCCTGAATCTCCGGTCGCTTGGCCATTTCCTCATAGGCCTCGGCGTCGATCGAGATCGGGAAGTGCTTGGCGATGACCCGGCGGTGCTGGCCGTTCTGGCTGGGCACGTCCACGGCGACACCGCGGGTGGCGTAGCCGAACAGGCGGCGCACGGCGCGAGAGAAGTTGCCGGCATCCGCCAGCCGCTGGAAGCCGATCAGGTCGGCGCCGAGCAGGCCGTCGAGGATCTGCTTGCGCCAGGGCAGCTGGGCGAAGATGCCGTACGGCGGGAACGGGATGTGGTTGAAGAAGCCGATCACCAGGTCGGGGCGGGCGTCGCGGAGCATCCGCGGCACCAGCTGCAGCTGGTAGTCGTGCACCCAGACCGTGGCGCCGGGCGCTGCGGATGCCGCGGCCGCGGTGGCGAACCGGCGGTTGACCTGGACGTAGGCGTCCCACCATTCGCGGTGGTAGCTGGGTGAGGCGATCACGTCGTGGTAGAGCGGCCAGAGGGTGTCGTTGGAGAAGCCCTCGTAGTAGAGCTCGAGGTCTTCGGTGCTCAGGCGTACGGGCACGATCGAGATGCCGTCGTTTTCGAAGGGCTCGAATTCGCGGTCGGCCACGCCGGGCCAGCCCACCCAGGCGCCGTCGGAGGCGCGCATCATCGGTTCGAGGGCGGTGACCAGGCCGCCGGGCGAGGTGCGCCAGCTTTCGGTGCCGTCCTCGGCTACTTCGTAGTCGACCGGAAGCCGGTTGGAGACCACGACCAGGTCGAAGTGACCGGGCGCGACCGAATCGGGGCCGGGCTCCGCGCCGGCCTCTCCGGTGGTGTCGGGTGCGGTGACTGATGCGGTGGTGTCTGCTGCGATTTCGATGACTCATCCATTCCGGTGCCCGCCTGTGCGGCGCACCTGGCTGCATCTCGAGGTTACCAGCGAAGGCTATGCTGACGCCGTGATTCGCATCGGCATGAGCTCCACCTGCGTGTACCCGCTGGGGTTGGAAGACTCTTTCAGGTTGGCGAAGCAGGCAGGGTTCGACGGCGTTGAGATCATGGTCACCCGTGACGAAGCCACCCAGGATGCGGCGGCGCTGACCGCGCTATCCGAGCGGTACAGCCTGCCGATCTTCTCGATCCACGCACCGGTTCTGTTGCTCACCCACTTCGTCTGGGGCCGGGACCCCCGGGTGAAGTTGGAGCGGTCCGCCGAGCTCGCCGGGCTGGTCGGCGCATCGACGGTGGTTGTGCATCCGCCGTTTCGCTGGCAGGCCGGTTATGCGGAGGACTTTCTCGACATCGTGCGGGAGCTCGGCGCCGGCACCGGCCTTCAGATCGCCGTCGAGAACATGTTCCCGTGGAAGATCGGCGGGCGAGGGGTCAAGGCGTACTCCCCCGGTTGGGACCCCACGGTGATGGACTGCGCCGCGGTGACCCTCGATTTCTCGCACTGTGCGCTCAGCGGCCAGGACAGCCTCGCGATGGCCACGGCCCTGGGCGAGCGTCTGCGCCACGTGCACCTCTGCGACGGCACGGGCTCCCTCGACGAGGGCCGGGTCTTCGACGAACACCTGGTGCCCGGCCGCGGCACCGAGCCGGTGGCCGAGGTGTTGCGGAACCTCGCCGCGGTGAACTGGGACGGCACCATCGTGGCCGAGGTGAACACCCGGACCGCCCGCACCGAGCCGGAGCGCCTGGCCCTGCTGACCGAAACCCTCACCTTCGCCCGCGACCACACCCGAGAGCTGTGACTCAAGCACCTAAAACCCGAGTTTTTTGGGGCTTTTCTCTCAGTTCGCGGGTTGTCGGCTAGCGTGTAGCCATGCGAAAGTTCTTGTTCAACACCGCAATGATCAGCGTCGTCGTCGGCGGCTGGCACATCCTGCAGGCCACCAAGAACGGTCCGAGGGACTGGCGCCTGGTGCTCACCTGGATCGGCTGGGGACTCAGTGTCGCGGTCGCCGTCGGCAACGTGGTGAAGGACGCCGACGAGAAATCCGTGCCGGGCGCCACTGCCGTGAAGGTTAAGTAGCGGGCATCCCCCCGCCAGTCCCCGTTCTGCGGCGTGTCCCCCGTGATTTCGGGGTGGAGAAGGCGAAACTGGTCTTCTCGCGTTGTTAGTAGGAAGGGGCTCACGATGTTCGGTCGTCGACGTCGCACCGCACCCGTCATCCAGGCCCCGGTTGCTCCCGCTCCGGCAGAACTCAGCCGCGCCGAGGTCTTTGAACATCTCCACGCCGCGCTGGCCGATCTCGTCGGCGCCGAGGGAGCCTGGACCCTGGTCCCCCGCCGCTCCGATGACACCGATGTGATCTTCCACGGGCTCAAGGCCCACCAGATCGCCGAGACCCTCACCGAGCTCCTGGCTGCCGAGACCATGCGCCTGCGCACCGATACCCAGGCAGCGCCCCGCAACATCGCCGAACCCCGCACCGACACCCCGATGGACGGAATCACGGCCGTCAACACCGGCGCCCTCCTGGTGTCCTCTGGTGCGGAACCGACCGCACTGCCCTGGAACCCGGCTCCGATCTCGGTGTGGGCCGAACCGACGTCCGGCGCCCGCGCCGGATCGGCCACGATCAGTCGCCTCGTCGCCTAAGCACCACCCGCGCTGCAGATCAGGTCGAGCTGCTACTCCCGCGGTTGCGGGTAGCCGCGCCGTAGATGAGCAGCACGATGATCGACCCGAGAATGGCGATCACCCAGGTGCGCAGGTCGAAGAACGACCCCATGTCGACCCCGAAGATCAGGCCGGCCAGCCAGCCGCCCAGCAACGCGCCGACCACACCGAGCAGCAGGGTCACGAACCAGCCGCCACCCTGCGTTCCGGGGAGGATCAGCTTGGCCAGGGCGCCGGCCAAGAGGCCGAGCAGGAGAAATCCGAAGAAACCCATGAGAACTGCCTTCCGTGTCCCGGCATCGGTGAACTCTCCGTCCGGCTGCGACGATCATAAAACCGCACAGGTCCGACGGATAGGCGTGCCGATGGCAGCGGGAAACCGGACCGGAGACCCCGGCCGGGACCGGTGACCAGCGTTCCGCCGGATTTTTTGTAGGTATTCCACTGCGGCGCCCTGCCGAGGAAATCTAGATTGAAAACCATGACAGCCCCCACCGTTCCCGCCCGTAGAGTCACGGCCCGCCTCAGCGTGCGCGACCTGGCGCAGATCGCCATTTTCGCCGCCCTCATCGCCGCCCTCGGGTTCCCCGGCGCGCTTTCCCTGGGCGCCAGCACCGTGCCGATCACGTTCCAGACCCTCGGCGTGATGCTGGCCGGCGCAATCCTCGGAGCGCGCAAGGGTTTCTTGGCCGTGCTGCTGTTGCTGGTCCTCGCCGCGGCCGGGCTGCCCCTGCTCTCCGGTGGGCGCGGCGGCCTGGTCTGGTTCACCACCTCCCCCTCCGCCGGCTACCCCTACGGATGGCTGCTGGGCGTCGTCGTGATCGGCGCCCTCACCGCGTGGCTGCTGCCGCGCTACCCGTTCTGGCCGGCACTGGGCGCCACCGTTCTCGGCGGCATCGTGGTCGTCTACCTGATCGGGGTGCCCGTCACCGCCATCAACCTGGGCCTGCCGCTGTGGGCCGCCGCCGTCGACAGTACGAAGTTCCTGCCCGGCGACCTGGTGAAGGTGGTCGTGACGGTCCTCGTCGCCAAGCAGGTGCACCGGGCGTACCCGGGCCTGATCACCCCGCGCCGCACGGTTCCGGTCTCCGCGCCCGTCGACGCCCGGGCGTGAGCGTGAGCGCCGCCGGCATCCGTTTCGAGGACGTCTCGCACGGCTTCGACGACCAGCCCGTGCTGCGCGGCATCGACCTGCACCTCACCGAACGCCGGATCGGCATCGTCGGCGCCAACGGCAGCGGCAAGTCGACGCTGGCGCGCATGATCAACGGTCTGGTCACCCCCACTAGCGGCACCGTCACGGTGAACGGCCTGGACGTGCGCCGGCAAGCCAAGCTCGTGCGGCGCGAGGTGGGCTTCATCTTCACCAATCCCGACAACCAGATCGTGATGCCGACCGTGCAGGAGGATGTGGCCTTCACCCTGCGGCGCCGGGGCCTGGCCGCCGACGAAATCACGGCGCGCACGGCAGAGGCGCTCGATAGGTTCGGTCTCACCGCTCTCGCCGAGCGCCCCGCGCACCGTCTGTCCGGCGGTCAGAAGCAGCTGCTGGCCCTCGCGGCGGTGCTGGTGGCCGGGCCCAGCATCGTAGTGGCCGACGAACCGACCACCCTGCTGGATGCCCGCAACACCCGTCTGATCACCGGGCTGCTGGTGTCGCTGACCCAGCAGGTGATCGTGGTGACCCACGACCTGGAGGTGCTGGACGGGTTCGACAGGGTGATCGTGGTCGACGAGGGCCGGGTCGTCGCCGACGACGTGCCCGCCACCGCTCTCACCGCGTACCTGAGCCTGCTGTCATGACCGGGCCGGCATGATCGGGCTGTACCGGCCGGGGACCTCGCTGCTGCACCGCGCGCCGGCGGTGTTCAAGCTGGCCGTGCTCGCCGTCGCCATGGTGCTGGTCGGCCTGGCGGCCGATCCCCTGGTGCTCGCGGGGGAATTCGTGGTCGTGGTCGCCCTGTACGCGCTGGCCGGCATCCCACCCACGGCGGCCTGGCCACAGATCGGTCCGATCCTGTGGATCCTGGTCTTCGCCGTGCCGGTGCAGGTGCTGGTCGCGAATGGTTCGGCGGAGGGCTGGACCACGGCCGGTCTGATGGCCGGCCGGCTGCTGGTGGCCGTGGCCCTCGCCGCCCTTTTCACCCTCACCACCACGGTCACCGCGGTGCTCGAGGCGTTCCAGCTGCTGTTGCGGCCGTTCCGGCGTTGGGTGGATGCCGACAGGGTGGGGCTGCTCGTAGCCCTGACCATCCGGTGCATCCCATTGGTGGCGGAGATCGTGCGGGAGGTGCTCGACGCCCGGAGGGCGCGCGGCGCACAGGGGTCGATCATCGCCCTGGCCGTCCCCGTCGTCGTACGCTCGTTGTACGCCGCCGATGCGATCGGAGAGGCCCTCGCCGCACGCGGATTGGACGACTGATCGAATTGACCACTGACAGCAGCCCTCGAACCGTTCTGCGCACCCGCATCAGATTCGCCGGTTGGACCGCGCTCACCGCGCTGGCCCTCGGGATCGTGGCCGTCCTGTTCTGGACGCAGCTCGTGATGCCCGCCGACCGCACGGCCGCCCAGGCCGTGTTCGACGACCCCGCCGTCACGGTGACCGACACCGACGTCTCCGTCGTGATCGCCCCGGCCGAGGAACGCTCGGTCGCCGGCCTGGTCTTCATTCCCGGCGCCAAGGTCGACCCGTACGCGTACCTCGCCACCCTGGCTCCCACCGTGGCAGAGACGGGGATGACCGTGGTCATCACCAAACCGGTTCTGAACCTCGCCTTCTTCGACCAGCGTCCGCTGGACACCTTCACGGCCACCGCGCCCGATGTGGCGGCGTGGTTCGTAGGCGGCCACTCGCTCGGCGGCGTGCGGGCCTGCATGTACGCCGAGGACAACGAGGTCGCCGGCCTGGTGCTGTTCGGCAGCTACTGCGCCTCGGCCGTCGACGACGAGCTGCCGGTGCTGAGCCTCAGCGGGAGCGAGGACGGCTTGAGCACCCCGGCCAAGATCGAGGACACCGCCGACCTGCTGCCCGCCGACACGACCTTTGTGCGGATCGAGGGCGCCAACCACGCCTCCTTCGGAGCGTACGGGGCTCAGCCCGGCGACGGCGAGGCCACGCTGACCCGGGCGGCATCGGAGCGGGCCATCACCGAAGCGCTGTCGAGCTTCATCACGCTGCGAGCTCCGCAGTCGCAGTGACCCGGCAATCGCACTGACCCGCGGGACCTGCTGCTCTTGTCGGTCGCCGGGGCCGGGGCCACTATGACTCGTGTCGGCGAACGTCGCCACGACCCGGGAGGACTCATGCACGCACTCGTCGTCTATGACACGAACTATGGCAGCACCCGCACCATCGCCGAGGTGATCGCCACCGAATTGGGCCAGGGAACCACCACCCTCAGCGTGTCCGACATCACCGAGGCAAGCCTCGACGGCGTCGACGTCCTGGTGGTGGGATGCCCGATCAACGGCTGGAAGCCGACCGATCGGATGCGCCGGTTCCTGCGCACCCTCGCACCGGGCTCCCTCGCCGGTGTGCGGGCCGCCGCGTTCGACACCCGCATCAAGCTATTCATCCACGGGGATGCGGCGGCCAAGATCTCGCACGCCCTGCACGCCGCCGGCGCCACTATCGTGGCCAAGCCACACGGCTTCGTTGTCGACGGCACCGAGGGGCCGCTGGCCGCCGGAGAGACCGGCAAGGCCGGTGCCTGGGCGGCGTACATCGGCGCCGAACTGCGCGCCAGCGCCTGAGACGACCGCGCCAGAGACGACCGCGCCAGAGACGACACAGAAACGGCCCGTGCCGAGGCACGGGCCGTTCATGGACGGGGCAGTCGACTACGCGGTGAGCGAGTCCACATACTCCTGGTTGTCTTCGATCCACTTCGCGACGATGGGGCCGTAGTCCTGGCCGTCGTAGTCAACGAACATGGCGGCTTCGAGCGACTGGAGCTTGTCGAGGTCCATGGTGTAATCGGCGATCCACTTGGTGGCCTGCGGGAAGTCGGTGGAGAAGTCCTTCTTGCCGTAGGCGTGGATGGTCTCCGAGGCGCCGAGGGTGCCTTCGGGGTCTTCGAGGTTCTTCAGGTCGAAGGTGTCGTAGGCCCAGTGCGGCGCCCACAGGGTGACGGCGATGTTCTCGCCGGACTTCTCCGCAGCGGTCAACTCGGTGAGCATCGCTGCGGTCGAGGAGGTCTGGTAGTCCATGTCCTCGAGGCCGTAGGTGGGGATGGTGTTGTCGGTCACGGCCTCGGTGAGACCGGCGCCGGGCTCGATGCCCACGAGACGGTTGTCGAACAGGTCGGCGTTATCGGCCAGCTCGGCGAGGGTGTCGATCGGCGCATCGGCGTTCACGGCGATGGTGTTCTTGGCCTCGTCGTTCCAGGCCCCGAGTTCGGTGATGTCGTCGCCGTACTCCTCGAGGTAGGACTTGTGGGTGTTCGGCAGCCAGACGTCGAGGTTGAGGTCGTAGTCACCGGTGGAGAGCCCGGCGTAGACCGGTGCAACGTCGGCGTACTCGAGTTCGACGTTGTAGCCCTTCTCGTCGAGGATGGCCTTCCACAGCTCTGATGCCGCGATCCCCTCGTCCCAGCCGTTGAACACGGCGATGGTGAGGTCTTTGTTGTCCGAATTGCCGTCGCCGACGGTCTCGGCTTCGGCCGCGGTGCAGCCGGCCAGGGCGAGCATGCCGATGGCACCGGTGGCGAGGATCTTGAGTGAACGGTTCTTCATGTGTCTGCCTTTCGTGTCACCTGCTGGTGGTGACCGGGGTTGAAGCTGCGGGGGTTGAAGCTACGGGTGGAGCTAGACGCGGGACGGCTCGCGCTCGGCGGCCTGCGTCGGTGTCACGGCCGGGGCCACGGTCGGTTCCACGGCGACGGCCGCGGCCGGAGCGTGGACCGGGTGGGCGCGGCGCTTGCGAGCGGCGAGCACCCTGCTGATCGGGGTGTTCCCGTTGCCGAGAGCCGCGGTGAGCCGGTCCAGGAAGATCGCGAGGATCACCACGGAGAGGCCGGCCTCGAAGCCGAGCGACACGTCGATGCGGTTCAGGCTGGCCACGACCTGCTGGCCGAGACCGCCGGCGCCGACCATGCCGGCGATGACGACCATCGAGAGCGACAGCATGATCACCTGGTTGATACCGGCCATGATGGTGGGCATCGCCAGGGGCAGCTGAATCTGACGCAGGATGCGCCACGGTGACGCACCGAAGGCCTGGCCGGCTTCGACCACCTCGCTGTCGACGCTGCGGATGCCGAGTTCGGTGAGCCGAACGCCGGGAGCCATGGCGAAGATGATCGTCGCCACGATGCCGGGAACAACACCGACGCGGAACAGGATCAGCGCGGGGATCAGGTACACGAAGGCCGGCATGGTCTGCATGAAGTCGAGGATCGGGCGGATGATGCTGGACGCCACGCCGGACTTGGCCGAGAGGATGCCAAGCGGCACGCTGAACAGGATCGCCAGGACGCTCGCGACGAGCACCAGGGCGAGCGAGTCCATCGCGTTCTCCCACTGGTCGACACCCACGATGACAACGAGGCCGACGACGGTGCCCACGGCGAACTTCCAGCCGCGGATCATCAGTGCCAGCGCCGCGGCCACGAGGATGATCACCCAGAACGGCGGTGTGGCCAGAATGAGGTCGACGAGGTCGTAGGCGCCGCTGAAGATGGCGCGCACGAAGTCGAAGAAGAACCCGAAGGTGTCGGTGATGAAGTCGATGAAGGTATCGGCCCAGGAGCCGAGGGGAATCCGGAAGTCGTTCACGGCTGTACTCCTTCCGACGCGGTTTCGCGCAGGGTTTCGGTGATGATGCTCATCGAGATGGTGGCCGGCGGTTCCATCACCGGCAGCTCACCGGTCGTCGGACTGACATTGCCGAGAGCCGCGAGCAGGGTCACCCGGGGGATCACGCCGAGCAAGCGGTTGCGATCGTCGACCACGGCGATGGGCAGGTCGCTCTCCACGGCCAGTTCGACGAGGTCGACCAAGGCGGTGTCGGCGGCCACCGCGGTGGCGTCCAGGATGATGGCCCGCAGGTCGCCGTCGCCGGCCTTGACCTGCTTGAGCACGTCCCGGTCGCGCACGACCCCCGCGAAGCTGCGGTCACGGCGCAAAACGAAAGTGGCCGAGGTCTGCAGGTCGCGCATGGTGCGGAGAGCCGCACGCGGGCCGGCGGTGACGGTGACCACCGAACGCGCCGGCTCCATGACGCTGCCGGCGGTGAGCACCCGCGCCCTGTCGACATCCTGCACGAACTGGGCGACGTAGTCGTTGGCCGGGTCGGTGAGGATCTCTTCGGGCGTGCCGATCTGCACGATCCGGCCGTCGCGCATCACGGCGATGCGGTCGCCGAGGAACATGGCCTCGTTGAGGTCGTGGGTGATGAAGATGATCGTCTTGCCGAGTTCGGCCTGCAGCTCGATCAGCTGTTCCTGCATTTCGCGGCGGATCAGAGGGTCCAGGGCGGAGAACGCCTCATCCATCAGGAGAACGTCGGTGTCGGCGGCCAGGGCCCGGCCGAGGCCGACGCGCTGCTGCATGCCACCGGAGAGTTCGGAGGGCAGATTGTCGGCCCATCCGTCCAGTCCCACCAGGCGGATGATGGTGCGCGCCTTGGCGAGGCGCTCCTCACGGGGCATGCCCTGCACCTCGAGGCCGTAGGCGACGTTATCGATCACCGTGCGGTGCGGCAGCAGGGCGAAGTGCTGGAAGACCATCGAGATGCTTTGACGGCGCACGTCCCGCAGCTTGGCCGCCGGGATGCCGGTGATCGGGGTGTCTCCGACGGTGACAGTGCCGCTGGTGGCCTCGAGCAGGCCGTTGAGCATGCGGATGAGGGTGGACTTGCCCGAGCCGGAGAGGCCCATCACCACGAAGATCTCACCACGCTGCACCTCGAAGGAAGCGTCGATGACGGCGGCCGTTCCCAGGTGCGCGAGCTCGTCACGGCTCGCACCGCTCTGGAGTTTCTTGACGATGTCGTGCGGTTTGCGGCCGAAGGCCTTGTAGAGCCTGT
Source organism: Cryobacterium sp. TMT4-31 (assembly GCF_004403385.1). Taxonomy (NCBI): domain Bacteria; kingdom Bacillati; phylum Actinomycetota; class Actinomycetes; order Micrococcales; family Microbacteriaceae; genus Cryobacterium; species Cryobacterium sp. TMT4-31. The sequence continues at coordinate 4,836 of NZ_SOGI01000064.1, read as the reverse complement.
CCGCCTTCACGGCGATTCCCGGTGCTACTGCTACTGCTACTGCAGTTTCTGTCTGCTCCGCCTCGCTGGCGGGTACTTCTGCCTTGACGGCGATGATTTCGGTCACGGATTCTCCGGAGCACGCCGAATAGACCGCCTGAGCGGTCGACAACACGGGGCTCGCTGTGTCGGACGGGTAGGCCGAGACCGGCCTCGACACCGAGAAACGGCGTGGGCTGGAGCGACCATGGGATCGCGTCCGTCTGGGCCTCACCGTACGCACGCGGCCGTCCCAGTCGAGCTGGGGGCTACGCGTTCGCGTCCTGGTGAAGGGTCGGAAGACCGTCACCGAGCCTACCACGGTAGGGCACGCCAGACCCCTGGACCCCCGACTCGCCGACCCACAACGTGCACTCTCAAGTGCTGGTCAGCGGGGATAAAGCGTCCCGACTCAGATCAGCACGCCAGGGGCACCGGCCCCGGCGCGGCGGTCTGGGCGTACGTTCTCCCTAGAGGTCAGGATGGTCACGACGACGTGGACCAGTGGTGCGGCCGGGAAGGATGGGTGCGAACTATGCACGGGTGGAGCATTACACGCCGGCTGTTCGTCGCTCACTCTGTGTTCATAGTGTCTTTGGCCGTGTTCGTGAGCACTGCCGCCTTCGTCGACGCCCGGGACCGCGGCTACTCCGAAAGGGCCGACCGGCTACTCGCGGTAGCGGCCGCGATCGCCGACAGCCCGTTCGTGGTGACGGCGGCGACATCGCCGGATCCGACGGCGGCGCTGCAGCCGTACACGCTCGAGGTCAACCGGGACGCCGCGCTGGACTTCATCACGATCATGAGCCCGGCGGGGGTCAGTTGGACGCACCCGGACCCCGCCGAAATCGGCCGGCAGTATGTCGGCCGCACGGGCCCCGCCACGGCCGGAATGTCGTTCACCGACGTCACGCCGGGCACCCCCGGCCCGTCGGTGCGCGCCGTGGTGCCGATCCTCGACTCCGACGGCGAAGTGGTGGGCATGGTGGCCGCCGGCGTGAGAACCAGCAACCTGCAGATCGCCCTCGACGCCCGGCTGCCCGCCATCCTGGCGATAACGCTCACCCTGCTCCTGGCGGGTTCGCTGGCCACCTGGGTTCTGCGACGTTACCTGCGCCGGGTCACCCTGGGCTGGGGGCCGGAAGAACTCGCCCGACTGTTCGTCCATAACGACTCCGTGGTCAACTCGGTGCCAGAGGGGCTGATTCTCGTGGACGGTGCCGGCGATCTGGTGCTCTACAACGATCGAGCCGCAGAGCTGCTCGGGCTGCCGCCGCGGCCCGCCTCCCGCGCCGCGGGCGCCTTCTCGCCACGCATCGACGACCTGGACCTGCCGCCCAGCCTCGCCGACCTGTTGCGGAGCGGCCGCACCGTGGCAGACGAGATCCACCTGTGCGGGTCCCGGGTGCTGGTGGTGAGCCAGAACCCGGCAGAGCCCACCCCCAGCCGGCTGGGTACGCGGGCGGCGCCGGTGGGAACCGTGGCGACGCTCAGGGAACGCTGAGCCCGGTCAGTGCAGGCGCCGCGCCCGCACCACGACGTCTTCGGTGTGGTGGGCACCGGCACCGGTGGCCACGTGGCGGGGCCGGGTTTCGTCGACCTCGATCCGCCAGGTGTCGTCCAGCAGGGCCGCGACCTGGGCCGGGCTCACGTACAGGTCGGGATCAAAACCGTGCGCGGCGGCCTCAGCGGCGGTGGGCGTGGGGTGGTGCACGATGAGCAGCACACCCCCGGGCGCGACGGCATCCAGCAGGGCGCGCTCCGCGATACTCTCGTCCGTGCGCAACAGGGCGGGGTACTGCGCGGAGACCAGGTCGAAGCTCGCCGCCGGCAGGGCCGCCTCGACGAGTCCGGCGTGCAGCCAGCGCACCGTGCCGCCGACCAGGTCGGCTCGCACGAGGTCGGCCTGGCGGGCGGCGCGCTCGAGTGCCACTCGTGAGACATCCAGCGCCGTCACGTCCCAGCCCTGTGCCGCCAGCCAGAGGGCATCGGCGCCCTCGCCGCAGCCGACGTCGAGGGCCCGCCCAGGCCGCAGGTGGTGCGTCTCGCTGACCAGCGCGGCGTTGGGCCGGCCGCTCCACAGGGTCTCATTTCCGGCGTAGCGCTGATCCCAGAAGTCTCCTATTGCGTCGGGCTCCTGGGGTTCACGGGCGGTGTCGTTGGTGTGCATGACTGCATCCTCCCTCGTCGGCGGCACGGCGACAAACTGGCTTGCCGAACCGGCAACCGGCCTGCGCCCCGGGGGGCTCGTCGAAACGATAGCCTCGTCGCATGACAGCTGAGCCGGGGCGCCGTGGACGTGCCTGCTGAGAGCCGGGCGGCGCCCACGAAGGCCGATGTGCCCGCCGCCCGCCACACCCTGCAGATACTCACCCACCTGGCCGCCCAGCGCGGGCCGGTACCGGCGTCGACCATCGCGCAGACGCTCGGGCTCCCCCGGTCCACCGTCTACAGGCTGCTCGGCGTGCTCACCGAGCTCGGCTTCGTGCTGCACTTTCCCGAGGCCCGTCGGTACGGCATCGGCCTGGCCGCCTTCGAGCTGAGCAGCGGCTTTGCCCGGCAGGAGCCCCTGGCCCGGCTGGGCCGGCCAATCCTGGCCTCGCTCGTCGACACCATCGGCGAGAGCGCGCATTTGGCAGTGCTGCACGGTCGCGATGTGATCTACCTCGTGGAGGAGCGCGCTCCCCGCCGCCCCGCCCTGGTGACGGATGTCGGGGTGCGCCTGCCCAGCCACCTCACGGCCAGCGGCCGGGCGCTGCTCGCGACGCTGCCGGTCGCGCAGGTGCGGGCCCTGTTCCCCGACCCGTCCGCCTTCGTGCAGCGCGACGGCGGCAACACCCCGGCGCCGGGCGGCGTGAGCAGCTATCGCGAGCTGAGCCGGCTCCTGGCCGAGGTGCGCGCGCAGGGCTACGCGGCGGAGGACGGCGACGTCACCCTGGGTCTCGCATCCGTCGCGGTGGCCGTTCGGGACCACAGCGGCTGGCCCGCCGCCGGCATCGCCGTGACCTTCGCCCGGTCCAGCGTGCCGCCGGAACGCTGGCCGGAGCTCGCCGCCGCCGTGGAGCACGCCGCGGCCGAGTTGGGCCGCCGCATCAGCGGTCGAACCGGCTAATTTTTCGAAAAAGTGAACCGGTCTGAACCTTTTGGCCTGCCGTCTCGTTGTACAGAGTGGATGACCACCATCCGCTCGCCAATTACACGCGAAGACTATGAACGAGGGTGACATGCAGAAAAAGACGAAGATCGGGCTGTGGATTGCGGGCGGAGTTGTCGTCATCGGCGGTGCCGCCCTGGCCTTCGGGCCTGCGGTCTATGCCGACTACGCCAACAGCACCGTCGAGGCGGCCCCCACCATCGCCGCGGGCACCCCGGGCCCGACGGATGCCGGCGCGGCCACCGAGGTCAACGCGGACGACCTCTCCGGCACCTGGAGCGTGGCCGCGGACTCTTTCGCGGGCTACCGCGTCGACGAGGTTCTGCAGGGCAACGACGTGACCGTGACCGGTCGCACGGCTGACGTTTCCGGTGAGCTCACCGTCGACAACCTCTCGCTCACCGCCGCCACGATCACGGTGGACGTGGCGAGCATCGCCACCGACGAAGGCGCCAGGGATGCCTACTTCCGGGACTCCGCGATGGAAGCCGACGACTTCCCGACCGCCACCTTCACGCTTACCGCACCGGTCACCCTCGAGGCCCCCGTGGCCGGTGTCGCGCAGACCCTGAGCGCCACCGGCGAACTCACCCTGCACGGCGTCACCCAGCCGGTCACGGTGGAGCTGCAGGCCGCGCTCACCGAGGCCGGCGGCCAGGTTGTCGGCAGCATCCCGATCACCTTCAGTGACTACGGCGTCGACGCCCCCGACCTCGGCTTCGTCTCGGTCGAAGATGCCGGCTCCGTCGAGTTCGAGCTCTTCGTCGCGCAGAATTAGTCCAGCAGAGCCGTGTTCATTGTGGGCATCGGGCAGACCGGGAGGTGACCGTGGCAGAGCCACACGCGGAGCTCCTGCGGGCGCTGCACGACGCCCACGGGCCGGCACTGTTTCGGTACGTGGTGCGTTTGACCGGGGATTACGGGTTCGCGCAGGACGTGGTGCAGGAGACCCTGTTGCGCGCCTGGACGCGGCCGGCGTTGCTGGACCGGGATGACGACGCCGCTCGTGCCTGGCTGTTCACGGTGGCCCGCAACCTCGTCATCGACGACAGGCGCAGCGCTCGGTACGCCCGTGAGATCGCGACCGATGACCTGCCGGAGAGGTCGTCGACCGACGCCACCGAGGCCATCCTGGATCGCTGGCTGCTCACGGATGCCCTCACCGCGCTCACTCCCGAGCACCGCACCGTACTGGTGAGCGCCTACTACCTCGGGCAGTCGATCGCGGAAATCGCCCTCCTCCAACAGGTGCCGGAGGGCACCGTGAAGTCCCGCCTGCACTACGCCCTGCGAGCAATGCGGCTCGCCCTACAGGAAAGAGGGGTCACCGAATGACCTCCGACCGCTTCCGCGAGTGGGACGCCGCCTACCTGCTCGGCGCGCTCAGCCCCGAAGACCGGCACGCCTTCGAACGCCACCTGCCGACCTGCCCCGCCTGCGCCGTCGCCGTCGCCGAACTCGCCGGGCTGCCCGGCATCCTGGCGGCCCTGCCCGCGGCGGAGGCCGTGGCGCTCACCGAAACCACGCCCACCGAGATCGCCGCCTCTGCACCCCTGAGTGACGCGCATCTGCGCGCCGCGCCGCACCAGCCCGGAGCTGTGCAGCGGCTCGCCGGGGCGGCCGTCGCCCGCACGCGGCGCAACCGGCTGCGTCTGGCCGTGGCC